>JAIRTY010000455.1 GCA_031254715.1 Nocardiopsaceae bacterium
CGGCGGCGGCAGGCGGGGCGCTGGCCCAGGCCACCTCGGACCTCGTTCCCTACGCGCTGCTGGCTGGCGCCTGCCTGGCCACGCTGGCCGCGCTGGCCGCGCGGTCGCTCGGCGGCCGCCCCAGCCAGCGCTGAGGACAGGAACTCGCCGTGTGCCTGATAGCTGCGTTCCTTTCGCGCCTGGCCCTCACCACGAGGCCCTGGCAGGGCAATTACGGAGTGAGAATGAGACGAGCGGCCCTGGTCGGGACAACTTTCTGAACACGGCCCTGACCAGGAGAGTCACGGGTGCGATTACTTCCCCGGGAAGCTGCGGTACATAACGTCAGTAGGGATTTAACATTCTATTTACGAATATATCGGACAGGCTGAGCCTACAATCGGTTGCCTGTCACGGCCTCCGCTCACCGGCATGGTGAGGCACCCAGGAATTGGGGTTACGTATGGAGGTGGTTCCCGCCAGCGTCACGGTCCGGGTAGCGGTGCAGTCATCACACCGGCTGCTCCGCGACGCGCTGGGTGCCTTACTGGCCGCCCAGCCGGACATTACCGTTGTCGGGAAGGTCGCCGAAGCGGATGGCATTGCCACGCTCTGCCAGCTGCGCCCGCCCGATGCCGTCATCGTGGACGCGGGGCGGCGGCTGGCTCAGGTCGCGGCCTGGGTGAACGGGCTGATGCAGCGCTTCCCGGAGCTGGACGTGATCGTCATCTACCGGGACGCGTCGAAGCAGGACCTGGCCGCTGCCTGCCGGGCGGGCGTGGCGTCCCTCATCCCTGAATCGCACGGCCTCGGTGCGGTGCTCGCCATGCTGCAGCGGAGACGGCAGCGCAACGGCTGGGCGAGCCGGGCGGGCCTTACCGACCGGGAGGTGGAGCTGGTCGTCCTGATGGGCTCAGGGCACAGCGTGCCGGAGATCGCCGAGTTGCTGGGGATCAGCCCGTTCACCGTGCAGAACCTGAAGCGCCGGGTCTACGGCAAGCTGGACGTGAGCAGCAGCGCGCATGCCGTCGCCCGGGCGGCCACGCTCGGCATGCTCGATACGCCGCCTCCGCCGGAGCATGCTGCGCCGGCGGCGCACAGCAGCCGCCCAGTGCTGACCGTCGTATCAGCCACGTCGGGCGGGGCGCTCGGCGAGGTGGTGCGCGCCGTTGTCACCGACAAGGTCCCGTTCGTCCTGGAGCGAACGCTGCCGCCGGCAGCCGCCGCCCACTGGGAGCCATGGAACCCGGGCCCGGCCGCGCTGGCGCTGGTCGACCCGGGCGCTCGCGAGCTTGACGTCGCGGCGGCCCACGGCGTCCCGGTCATCCTGGTGCACAGCCAGCCGCTCGGCACGGCCGAACTCGCCGAGGCCCTGGCCTCCGGGGTCGATGCGTTTGTGGCCGCGGAACAGGCACGCGAGCAGTTCGTCACCGTACTGCGGATGGCAACCCAGGGATACCTGGTGGCGGACTCGACAAGGATGCGTCCGATTATCCGGGCTATTCGCGCCCGGAATTCGCACTGGCAGGACTTGCCCGAGGTGACCGTGCGGGAGCGCGATATCTTGCGCTGCATCGCGGGCGGGAAGTCGATCCGGCAGACCGCGCGGGCTCTCGGTATCGCGCCGAAGACCGTGGAGAACGTCCAGACCGGCCTGTTCCGCAAGCTCGGCGTGCACAACCGGCCGGGGGCACTCGCTGTCGCGGAAGGGCTCGGCCTGGTTCCGGCGGCTGCCAAGTCCCTCGACTCGCCTGCCGCCATTCCCCCCAGGGGATTCGCATCTCCCGGGGATAGCAGTCCCTGGCCGGACAGAGATCATTTCTCTGTCGTCCCGCAAGGGTGAGAATACCGGGCGGAAGTTGAGAGTGGCGTCCCTCGCCTTTTCGGGGGAGGCGGTCTCATCTCCATCTTCAGGTCCCGGTACGACCGCACTCGGTTCCCGAGACTGGTCTCATTGATTCCCGGTTCCCGCATCAGGTGGTCTGCTGGCTGTGGCGGTCAGCTTATTCGGCGCCGACGTCAGCGCCGTCCCCCTGGGGGATTCAGGTCCCCTAGGGGATTCAGGTTCCCCAGGAGATTCAGGTTCCCTGGGGGATTCAGGTCTCCCGGGGGATAGCAGCCCTAGCCGACAGAAGATCATTCCTCCTATCGTTTCCGGGAAAGGTGAGGAAGGCCCTTCTCGCCGCTCGAGTTACCACCCCGAGTCGCAACTCGGCTAACTCGACTCGGGTCAGCTCCTTACCCCCGCTCAGTAGGAGGAAAAGATATGGGCCAGCAATCCGATCCCGCGCGGCGCCAGCCGCGAGGCGCCCACCGGGCGCGGCCGCGCGATGGGGCGCGCGAGCCACTGCCGCCGGCCCCGCGCCGCTGGCCGCCGCCCACCGACGGCACTGCGGCCGGGAACAGCTCCCGAGGCGGCGGGCGCATGTCCCGGCGCAAGCTGCTGGTCACCGGCGGCGGGCTCGCCGCCGGGCTGATCGCCTTGGATCGGCTGGATCGCATCACGCCGAATCCGGTACAGATACGCCCGGCCTCCGCCACCACGCCGCAGACCCACCTGCCCGGCAGCCAGATTCCGCAGTTCACCGTGCCGCTGCCAACCTTCGTCGGGCAGCGGGTCGATTCTCCTTCGTACCAGGTCCATACCCAGGAATTCCAGCAGCAGGTGCTGCCAGCCAGCGTCTATGCCAGCGCAGCGCCGCCGTTCAACCGCGGGACGTTCGTGTGGGGCCAGAAGAACGGCACCCAACCGCCGCACTGGCCCGGCCACACCACGATTGCGCATCGCCACACGCCCACGACCGTGACCTACATCAACAATCTGCCGAAACCCGGGCAGTCGCATCTCGAGCCGCTGCTGACGATCGATCAGACGCTCGCCTGGGCGAACCCGCTCAACAACCCGGCGGACGACCGAGACCCGTACCAGGGCGTCATCCCTATCGTCTACCACCTGCACGGAGCGGAGGTGGGATCCGAATTCGACGGCACGATGATGGAGTGGTTCACGAACAATGGGATCCACGGCCCGGGCTACAACACGCTCCGGAGCACGGGGGCGAACGCGGCCGTCTATCAGTATCCCAATTCCCAGCCCCCGCTGACGATGTTCTTCCACGACCACACGCGGGGTATCACTCGCACCAACGTCTACGCCGGTATGGTCGGCCAGTACTGGATACGCGATGAGTTCGACACCGGTGAGATCAATAACCCGCTGCGGCTGCCAGCGGGCAACCAGGAGATCGAGCTGACCATCCAGGACCGGATGTTCGATACGAATGGTCAGTTGTTCTACCCCGCCGACGAGCCGGCCAACTCCCCCCTCCATCCCTTCTGGCCGGAAGACTTCTTCGGCGATGTCGTGTGCGTCAACGGCGCCGCCTGGCCGTTCCTCGAGGTCGAGCCCCGCCGCTACCGCTTCCGCATGCTCAACTTCTCCAACATGCGCTTCATCCGCACGTGGCTGGAAGACGCCGCGAGCGGGGCGGCCGGCCCGCCCATCTGGCAGATCGGCACCGACGGCGGCCTGCTCGACGTGCCGGTCAGGCTGAGCGCCGACCCGAACGACGACTCGATCTTCGGCGGGACGAAGGTGCTGCTGGGCACCACCGAGCGCAACGACGTCATCATCGACTTCACCGGCCTGGCGGGTCACGCCTTCACCTTGCGCAACAACGCGCCCGCGCCGTTCCCGGATGGCGAGGCCGCGAACTTCGACCCCGCCACCAGCGGCCGCATCATGCAGTTCCGGGTGAACCAGCCGCTCTCCGGCCAGGACAACACCTTCGACCCCGCCAGCGGGGATCCGCTGCGCGGCGGCCAGAACCAGTTGCCGGCGATCGTGCGGCTGGCGGACCCGGCCACCGGCCAGCCCGGCCGCGGCGTGCAGCCGACGGTGGGGGTGACCCGCCAGCTGGTGTTCGTCGAGGCGGAGAACGACAACGGCTCGATCGAGTACCTGGTCAACAACATGATCCAGGACGGCGTGCGCCAGGGCACCAACATCCTGGTCCCCGGATCGGAGCCCACTCGGCAAGGGGGCTCGGCCGCTACCGATAAGACGGGCATGCGCATGACCGAGGTCCCGCGCGTCGGCGACACGGAGGTGTGGGAGATCCTGAACCTCACCGACATCGCCCACTCCGTCCACATCCACCTGATTCAGTTCCAGGTACTGAACCGCCAGGAGGTCGACCTCCAGGCATACCAGGATCTGTACAACAGCCAGTTCCCCGGCGGCACCTTCTTCGGCACCCACCCCGACGGTACAGCGGGAACGGTGGATTACCCGTCGGGCGTCTATATCCCCGGATATGGGCCTCCGAATGATTACCTGACGCCCAACGACGACGGCGCAGTCGGCGGCAATCCGGCGTTCAGTCCTTTCCTGGGGACCTTGCACTCACCGGAGACGTATGAAGCGGGATGGAAGGACGTATTCCATGTGCTGCCCAATGCCGTCAACCGCCTGGTAGTGCGGTTCTCGCCGCAGGACATCAACGTCGGTGATGTCGGCGCCGGGCAGAATCGCTTCACCATCGAC
>JAIRTY010000467.1 GCA_031254715.1 Nocardiopsaceae bacterium
ATCGCCGCCGCGCGGAATAGATATGGATGCCGGCAACCTGCTGATTGCCGACGAATTGCTGAAGGCGATTCGCCTTCTGGCGGGCCGCTTCCTGGTCCGCCGTCTCCTGGTCCGCCGTCTCCTGGCCGCCGCTCGCGCGGCCGCCTGCGCTGCCGCTAGCGGCGCGCAACTCGACCGGCTGCACGCCCGGCGGCTTGAAGCCCATGATCTGGCCGTAGAAGGCCAGCTCAGCCTCCAGGCAGGTGATGATCGTCTCGGCCCGGCGGAACCCGTGCGACTCGCCTTCGAACTCCAGCAGGGCGTGCCGGATGCCGTGCACGGCGAGGTCGGCGGCCATCTGGCGGGACTGGGCGGGCGGCACCACCGGGTCGTCCAGGCCCTGCAGCAGTAGCACCGGGCAGGTGTCACCGGACACGTGGCCGGCGGGCGACCGCTCGGCGTAGACGGCCTGGAACCCGGGCAGCGGGCCGATCAGCCCGTCCAGGTAGTGCGACTCGAAGTCGTGGGTCTGCTTGACGAACTCGCTGAGCCCGGCCACCCCGTAGTACGAGACCGCGGCGCTGAACACCGGTTCCCCGCTGGCCTGGGCGGTCACCGCGGCCAGCGCGGTCCAGCCGCCAGCGGACCCGCCCCGGATGGCCAGCCGGGCGCGGTCGGCGTCGCCGGCGGAGGCCAATGCCAGCGCCGCCCCGGTCGCGTCCTCCACGTCGACGATTCCCCACTGCTGCCGCAACCGCTCCCGGTAGCTGCGCCCGTAGCCGGCCGACCCGCCGTAGTTGACGTCGATGATGCCGATCCCGCGGCTGGTGAAGTACGCCTTCTCGATGTCCAGCAGGGGCAGTGACTGCCCGGTCGGCCCGCCGTGCACCCACACCACGTACGGCGGCCGCTCGCCCTCGGGCCCGGACGCCTCCGGGTTCGCCGGCGGGTAGACCAGCGCGTGCACAGTCCGGCCGAACCGGCCCTCCAGCTCCGCCTGCCGCGGCACGGGCAGGTAACCGGGGCCCGGCACGCCGTCGGTCTCCTGGCACAGGATCTCGGTCTCACCGGTGCCGGCGTCGACCCGGATCACCGACAGCGGCGTGCCCGGCCCGCCCGCCACCCCGACGATCGTGGTGCCGTCCGCCGAGAGACCGGCCGGGAACACCGGGAACGGGATGTCCAGGTCGGCCAGCTCGCCCGACTCCGGGTCCAGGCGGCCGAGCCGCATCGCGCCCGTGCCGTGCAGCACCGCCAGCGATCCGTCGCTGAGCAGCGCGTAGGGGCGCTGCCCGAGCCGCCACAGCGGGTAGGCGAACTCCTCCTCGGCCGGGTACAGCGCCTGCGTGGGCGCGCTGCTCAGGCTGACCTGGTAGAGGTTCCACCAGCCGGGCCAGTCGGAGATCAGGTACAGCCGGGAGCGGTCGCGCCAGACCGGCGCCAGCACCGACTCCTGCACGCCGCCCTTGATGAGCCAGCCCTTCCCTGGCACGCCGTCGGTGATCTCCGCCACCCGCAACTCGGTGCCGTCCCACGGCATCCGGGGATGGTTCCAGCAGACCCAGGCCAGCCTGCGCCCGTCCGGCGAGGGCGTCGGGAACGCGTAGAAGTCCGAGCCGGTGACCAGTTCGCGGATGGCCGCGGGGTCCGCAGCGGCCGAGCCGTCCAGCGGGACGGCCACGATGGCCCGGGTCACCTTCCCGTCGCCGTGCCGCTCCTGCACGCACCAGATCTCGGTCCGGTCCGGCGACAGCGTGAAGTCGGCGTACCGGAGCGCTGGGCCAGCCGGGGCACCGGCGGGCTCCGGGGTGAGCGGCTGCGGCGCCGCGTCCTCATCGCCCGGCCTGGCCAGCAGGTACAGGCGCTGGTCGGCGTAGTTGGCGAAGACGATCGGCGGCGTTCGGCCGCTGTCGCCGCCCGGCACCGGCAGGTAGGACAGGCCGCCGTATTCGTGCACCCGGGTGCGGGCGTTCCACGGCTGCGCCAGCAGCGACCGCGACTTCCCGTCCGGGCCGTGGTGCATCACGGTCACCCGGCCGCTCTCGGCCGGCATGGTCTGCTGCCACCAGACGTCGGCTCCGATCACCACCGGGAACGAGAACATGCGCCGCCCGCTCGCCACGTCAGCGGCGGAGATAGGGGACGGCCAGGCGCCGTAGGGGATCGCGGCCGGAGCCTTGTCTGTCATGGCAACATGCTCCTCCACTCCAGGCTCAGCCACGGCGAATTCCGGACATACCCGGCTCGCCTCGCGGCGGGGCACGCGATCGCTGCCGCCGGGGCACCCGCCGCGACCGGGAACGGCCCCGCTGTCCGGCCGGCCGCGGCAGCGGATTCCTGACCTGCCGCGCTCCGGGCGTACCCTCGTATGTTGACATGAGCGCCTCCCGGACGTACGAGTTCCGCACCTACGGGTGCCAGATGAACCTGCACGATTCCGAGCGGCTTTCCGGGCTGCTGGAGGCGGCCGGCTACCAGCGGGCGCCCGGCGGCGAGACCGCCGACGTGGTGGTGTTCAACACCTGCGCGGTGCGCCAGAACGCGGACAACCGGCTGTACGGGAACCTCGGCCAGCTGCTCCCGGTCAAGAGCGCCCGGCCCGGCATGCAGATCGCGGTCGGCGGCTGCCTGGCCCAGAAGGACCGGGCGGGCATCGCCGCCCGGGCGCCCTGGGTGGACGTGGTGTTCGGCACCCACAACCTCGGCTCGCTGCCGGTGCTGCTGGAACGGGCCCGGGTCGAGCAGCGCGCTCAGGTCGAGATCGCCGAGTCGCTGGAACGGTTCCCGTCGGTGCTGCCCGCCCGCCGGGAGTCGCCCTATTCGGCGTGGGTCGCGATCTCGGTCGGCTGCAACAACACCTGCACCTTCTGCATCGTGCCCAGCCTGCGCGGCCGGGAGGAAGACCGCCGTCCCGGCGACGTGCTGGCGGAGATCCGCGCCCTGGCCGCCGAGGGCGTGCTCGAGGTCACCCTGCTCGGGCAGAACGTCAACTCCTACGGCGTGGGCTTCGGGGATCGGCTGGCGTTCGGGAAACTGCTGCGGTCCTGCGGCGGGATCGAGGGGCTGGAACGGCTTCGCTTCACCTCGCCCCACCCTCGCGACTTCACCGACGACGTCATCGCGGCCATGGCGGAGACCCCGGTGGTCATGCCGCAGCTTCACATGCCGCTGCAGTCGGGCGCCGATCCGGTGCTACGGGCGATGCGCCGCGCCTACCGGCGGGAGAAGTACCTGGCGATCCTGGACCGGGTCCGGGCGGCCATCCCCGGCGTCGCCATCACCACGGACATCATCGTCGGGTTCCCCGGCGAGACCGAGCGCGATTTCCTCGGCACGCTCGACCTGGTCCGGCGGGCCAGGTTCGCGGCGGCGTTCACCTTCCAGTACTCGCCCCGGCCTGGCACCCCCGCGGCCGCCATGCCGGGCCAGGTGCCGCCGGAGGTGGTGGCGGAACGGTACGAGCGGCTGGCCGCGCTGGTGGCCGACGTCGCGCTGGCGGAGAACCGGGCGCTGGTCGGCCGCGAGGTGGAAGTGCTGATGGCCGAGGGCGAGGGGCGCAAGGACGAGGTCACGCACCGGCTGTCGGGGCGGGCCCGCGACAACCGGCTGGTCCACGTCGCGCCCGGCCCGAACCCGCCGCGGCCCGGCGACGTGGTGAGGGCCGTTGTCACCGCGGCCGCGCCGCACTACCTGATCGCCGACGGCGGGCCGCTGACCGTGCGCCGCACCCGGGGCGGGGACGCCTGGCAGGCGCGCCAGGAACGGGCCAGCGCCGCGGCCGGTGACGGCCCGGCAGGCGGCCCGGGCGGCCCCGGGCAGGGCGGCCCCGGGCCGGGTAGTGACGGCGGCCAGGTCCTGCTCGGAATGCCCGCGGTCGGCGCCCCGGCGGGCGCTGCCGGGCCATGCTGATCGCCGGCGCCGTCTGCCCGCACCCGCCGCTGCTGATCCCGGAGGCGATGGGGGCCAGCGGCGGCGAGCCGCCGGGTGACCTGCGCAAGCTGCTGAACGCCTGCGACGTCGCGCTGCGCGCCCTGACCGCGGCGGTGCCGGACCTGATCGTGGTGGCGGGGGCCGGGCCGGAAACCCGCGAGTACCCCGCGGGAGCCGCGGGCGGGCTGCACGACTTCGGGGTGGACATCACCGTCGGCGACGGCGAGCCGGAACTGCCGCTCTCGCTCACGATCGGCAGGTGGCTGCTGCTGCGGGCCGGCTGTGATGAGAGCCCGCCGCTGGCGCTGCAGGCGGTGAGCAACCAGGCCGGCCCGGCCGAGTGCCTGGCCCTGGGGGCCGCGCTGGCGGACCGGGCACCCCGGGTGGCGCTGCTGGCCATGGGTGACGGCACCGCCCGGCGGGCCGCGGGCCGCGAGGACATGGCCGACCCGGACGCGGAGGAGTACGACGCGGAGGTGGCTGAGGCCCTCGCCGCTGCCGACTCCCGCTGGCTGGGCACGCTCGACCCGGCGCTGGACGACAAGCTGCTGGTCGCGGGGCGTCCGGCCTGGCAGGTGCTGGCCGGGGCCGCCGCCGGCCGGCGCATCCACGGCAGGCTGCACTGCGTCACGGCCCCGTTCGGTGTCACCTATCTGGTCGCGTTCTGGGACGCGATCGACAGCGGGGCGGCGGAAGCGCCGGGCCCGGCCCGATGACCGCCGC
>JAIRTY010000486.1 GCA_031254715.1 Nocardiopsaceae bacterium
GGGCGGCGGAATGTGGCGTTATTCCGTATCGGGGCGAGGCGGCGTATGACGACCTGCTGGCGTTCGACGGACGGCTGCGGTGGCTGCAGCGAAGTTTCGTCAACGCTGCCGCCGATCCGCCAGCCGCCCTGCCGCCCGCCAGCCGCCCCGGATGCCGCCCGCCAGCCGCCCAGCAGCTGTGAATCGGCGCGTCCATTACGCAGATCACGCGCCCATCACGAACCTCGCCGGTACGCCACGGAATCCAATCTGACCTGCGAGAATTCGTCAGCGCTCGGCAGGGCGGGGATGCGGCCCAGATAGCGGAAGCTGTGGATAACCTCACGTGTCGCGCCAATCTCCCCGTGCCCCGGTGGTCGCTATGCAAAAATTCGGTCGTTCCGGTTGGCGCTCGACGCTAGCTCCATTAATGTCCAGCGCTGCCGGCGCGGGCCACGGGCGGCGCTCAGCCCCGGACGGCAGGGAGGAGAACAAGTGGGGCGGATGGGTACGGTCAGGCAGCGGTGGTACCGGCTGGTGACGCTGACAGGCGCGGCGGCGCTGGCAAGCGTCCTGCTGCCGGTCGGGCTGAGCAGCGCCGTCACCCAGCAGCCGCAGCCCACCCTGAAAGAGCTGGTCGCCAAGGCGCGAGCGCTGTCCAACCAGATCAACTCGCTCAGCGAGCAGTACGACGGGCTGCGCATCCAGCTCACGCAGGCCCGCTCGCAGGCCGCGATCGCCAAGCGCACCTACGCGCAGGACGCCAGCAGGCTCGGCGCCAGCAGGCTGGCCGTGGGCCAGCTGGCGGCCGAGAGCTATATGAACGGTGGCCTCGACACCTCACTGCAGCTGCTGACCAGTAGCGACGCCTCGACGCTGATGGACCGCGCCGCCATCATGCAGCAGCTTCAGCAGCAGAACGGTGACCGGGTCAGCCAGCTCGCGACCGCCGAGGCGGCCGCGCTGCGGGCGCGCCGGACCGCCCAGCAGCAGACCAGGCGGGTCTCGCGGCTTGTGGCCCAGATGGGCGCCAAGAAATCGGTCATCCAGCGGAAGATCAACGTCCTCAACAGCGCGACGTTCACCAAGGCCATGGCCGTGTTCCAGCAGACCGGCCAGTACCCGAACATCCCCATCCCCACGGCCAACACGATCGGCGCGCAGGCCCTCAGGGCCGCGCTCAGCAAGCGTGGCGACCCGTACGTGTGGGGCGCGTCCGGGCCGAGCGCGTTCGACTGCTCCGGCCTGGTCATGTGGGCCTACCAGCAGGTCGGCATCAGCCTGCCGCACTACACCGGCGCCCAGTTCAACATGGGCGTCCACGTGTCCCAGGGCCAGCTGCAGCCGGGCGACCTGGTGTTCTTCTACGCGGACATCGGCCACGTCGGCCTTTACATCGGTAACGGCCTGATGGTGGACGCCCCCGACTTCGGGCAAGTGGTCAAGGTCGAGCCGGTGATGTGGGACGTGTTCGTGGGCGCCGTTCGCATCGTGGGGTAGCGCCGGCGGCTAGCCCGTCACTCGGGACGGACCAGCGGGAACAGGATCGTGTCCCGGATGGTCGCGCCCGTCAGCATGATCATCATGCGGTCGATACCCATGCCCATGCCGCCGGTCGGCGGCATGCCGTACTCGAGCGCCTGCAGGAAGTCCTCGTCCAGCTGCATCGCATCGGGATCGCCCCCCGCCGCCAGCAGCGACTGGGCCGTCAGCCGGGCCCGCTCCTCGACCGGGTCGGCGAGCTCGGAGTAGCCGGTCCCGAGCTCGGTCCCGAACGCGACCAGGTCCCAGCGCTCCGCCACCCTCGGATCCTTCCGGTGGGCACGCGTCAGCGGGGCAACCTCGACCGGGAAGTCCGTGTAGAACGTGGGCGCCGTGGTCCGCCGCTCGACCAGCCGCTCGTACATCTCGAGCACCACCTGGCCCCGGTTCCAGCCGGGCTCGGCCGGGACCCCGGCCTGCTTGCACAGCTGCCGCAGCCGTTCCTCGCCGGTATCGGGGGATACCTCCTCGCCCAGCGCCTCCGCCACCGCTGCGTGCACGGTCTTGAACGGCCACTCCCCGCCGATGTCGGTCTCGGTGCCATCGGCGCGCCGCAGCACGGTCCCGCCGAACACGGCCCGCGCGGCCTGCTGGATGAGATCCCTGGTCAGGTTGGCGACCGTGACGTAATCCCCGTACTCCTCGTACGCCTCCAGCATCGTGAACTCGGGGTTGTGGGTGGCATCCGCGCCCTCGTTGCGGAAGATCCGCCCGATCTCGTAGACCTTCCCGAGACCGCCCACGATCAGCCGCTTGAGGTAGAGCTCCAGCGCTATCCGCAGGTAGAGCTCCATGTCGTAGGCGTTGATGTGGGTGACGAACGGGCGGGCGTTCGCCCCGCCGTGCAGCGGCTGCAGGACCGGCGTCTCCACCTCAAGGAACCCGCGCGCGTGCAGCTCTTCCCGCACCGCACGGGTCACCGCGGCCCGGACCTCCGCCATCCGGCGCGCGTCCGGGTTGGTGATCAGGTCCAGGTAGCGGTGCCGGACCCGGGACTCGGCGTCGGTCAGTCCCCGGTGCTTCTCCGGCAGCGGCCGCAGGCACTTGGCGGTGATGGCGAAGCTGTCGGCCAGCACGGACAGCTCGCCGCGGCGGGAGGAGATCACCTCGCCGGTGACGCCAATGTGATCACCGAGGTCCACGTCGCGTTTCCAGGCCGTCAGTGCCTCGTCGCCGACCCGTTCGGCGGAAATCATCACCTGGATGTCGGCCGCGCCGTCGCGGATGGTCGCGAAGCAGAGCTTGCCGCCGATGCGCGACAGCATCACCCGGCCGGTGACCCCCACCTCCTCACCGGTGGCCGTGTCGGCCGGCAGGCTGGGATACCTGGCCCGGATCGCCGCGACCGAGCCGGTGCGCGGGTAACCGGCCGGGTAGGGGCCGGTGCCGGCGGCCAGCAGCCGCTCGCGCTTGGCCATCCGGACCCGCACCTGCTCTGGCACGCTCTGCGGGCTCTCCCCGGGCTGATCGTCGGTCACCTGGAAGAGGTTACCGGCGCCGTCACCCCGCCCGGCACTCGTTTAGCCGCGCTGGGTTACCGCGCGGGGTCACCGCGCGAGGTTGCGCTCGTAGGTGAGACGGAGGCCGACCAGGGTGAGCCAGGGCTCGTGCGTGTTGATCACGCTGATCTCGTCGAGCAGGATCGGCGCCAGGCCGCCGGTGGCGATGACGGTGACCGAGTCCGGGTCATCGGGCGCCAGTTCGGCCACCATCCGGCTGGCGATGCCCTGGACCTGGCCGGCGAACCCGAAGATGATCCCGGATTGCAGCGCCTCGACCGTGTTCTTGCCGATCACGTGGTGCGGGCGGGCAAGCTCGACCTTGAGCAGCTGGGCCGCCCGGCGCGACAGCGCGTCGACCGAGATCTCGATGCCGGGCGCCAGCGCCCCGCCGACGAACTCCCCCCGGTCGCTGACCGCGTCGAAGTTCGTGGAGGTGCCGAAGTCGACCACCAGCGCGGGCCCGCCGTAGAGGTGGAAGGCCGCGACCGCGTTCATGATCCGGTCGCTGCCGACCTCCTTGGGGTTATCCATCCGGATCGGCACGCCGGTCTTCACCCCCGGCTCCACGATCACGGCCGGCACGTCCGCGTAGTACCGACTGCACATCTCGCGCATCTCGTGCAGCACCGAG
>JAIRTY010000547.1 GCA_031254715.1 Nocardiopsaceae bacterium
CCCGGCGCGGCGGCGCTGCCGCCCGCCGCGGCGGTCCGTCGCTCGCCGTCGTCGGGGCCACCGGCGCCGTGGGTACGGTGATGCTCGACCTGCTGTCCACGAGGGAAGACATCTGGGGCCAGATCAGGCTGGTGGCCTCGCAGCGGTCGGCCGGGCGGCGGCTGCGGGTGCGGGGCGCCGAGACCGAGGTGCTCGCCCTGGCCCCGGAGGTCTTCGACGGGGTGGACGTGGCCATGTTCGACGTGCCGGACGACGTCTCCGCCGAATGGGCGCCCGTCGCCGCCGCCCGGGGGGCGGTGGCGGTGGACAACTCGGGCGCGTTCCGGATGGATCCCGATGTCCCGCTGGTGGTGCCGGAGGTGAACCCGCGGGACGCCGCTCGGCGGCCGAAGGGCATCATCGCCAACCCCAACTGCACGACGCTGTCGCTGATCGTCGCGATGGGCGCGCTGCATCTGGAGTTCGGGCTGCGGGAGATGGTGGTCGCCTCCTACCAGGCCGCGTCCGGGACCGGCCAGGCGGGCATCGACACCCTCTACGACCAGCTGGCCAAGACCGCCGGCACGCGCAGCCTCGGTCAGCGGGCCGGCGATGTGCGGGCAGCGGTGGGCGACCTCGGGCCGTTCCCGGCCCCGCTCGCGCTGAACGTGGTGCCGTGGGCCGGGTCGCTGAAGCCCGAGGGCTGGTCGTCGGAGGAGCTCAAGGTCAGGAACGAGTCCCGCAAGATCCTCGGGCTGCCGGACCTCAAGGTGTCAGCGACCTGCGTCCGGGTCCCGGTGATCACCACCCACTCGGTCGCCGTGCACGCGGTGTTCGAGCGCGAGGTGACCAGGGAAGGGGCGCAGCAGGCGCTCAGCGCGTCGCCCGGAGTGGTGCTGTGCGACGACCCGGCCCGGGCGGACTTCCCCACCCCGGCGGACGTGGTGGGCACCGATCCGACCTGGGTCGGACGGGTGCGCCGGTCGCTGGATGACCCCGCGGCCGTCGACCTGTTCGTCTGCGGCGACAACCTCCGCAAGGGCGCCGCGCTCAACACCGCCCAGATCGCGGAGCTGGTCGCGGCGGAGCTGACGGCCAGCTGACCACCCACTGACCGGCGGGGGAACGGAGACTGCAGTGGGCCTGCCTCGGACCTCACCCGACGGCGTGCTGTTCACCAGCTACAACGCCTACGATCTGTTCCTCGACGAGTCGCCGCGCGGGTGCGAGCGCTACCGCCTGGTCGTGGACACGATCCGCGGCGCCGGCCCGGACGTGCTGGCCGTCCAGGAGATCCGGGCCGGCGACGAGGACACCGCCCGCCGCAGGCTGCGCCAGCTGGCAGCCGACACCGGGCTTGAGTGCATGGTGCCGGGCCCGGACGGCGGGCCAGCCCGGCCCGCGCTCGCCTTCGGCTCCCACGGTTACCACCTCGGACTGCTGTGGCGGGACCTGATCCAGCCGGTGCCCGGTTCGCTGCGGGCGCGGGCGCAGGACTTCTGGCACGCGCTGGCGTCCGTCGTGCTCGATGTCGGCGGCCCGCGGGTGCGGCATGCCTGCTACCACGCGCCCCCGTTCGGCCGCGCGCTCCGGGAGCACGAGAGTGAGCTGGTGGTCGCCGCGCTCACCCGCGGCGGCGGCTCGCTGCCCGCGATCATCGGCGCGGACTGGAACGGCGAGAGCGCGGACCGGCTGCCCGACGGGGGCCGGTGGCACCTCTACGAGCCGGCCGACCCCTACCAGGACGCTGAGTGGTTCGCCGACATGGCCTACCAGTGCCAGTGGGACTACGACGACCAGGGACGGCGCCGGCACCGGGTCGACCGGAGCGCAGGCGAGGTGCTGTGGGCCGGCGGGCTGCACGACGCTGCCGCTGTGCTGCGGGCACCCTGGCAGCCGACCACCGGTCATCACGCCGACGACCCGTACGCCGCGCGCGGGGTCCGGCGCCGGATCGACGCCATCCGGGTCACCAGCCACCTGCGCGGCGCCCTGCGCGCCTATCACGTCGCCGACAGCGACCCGGCTCGCCGCGCCTCGGACCATCTCGCGGTGACCGCCGAGTACCTTCCGTCCGCGATCATCGGGAACGGGGCGTCCGCCTAGCCGGGGCCGAACGCCAGCGAGACGTAGTCGGACACCGGGCGATAGCCGAGCCGCTGGTAGAGAGCGTTGCTGGTGGGGTTGGCCAGGTCGGTGAACAGCAGCACCTCCAGCGCGCCCGCCGCCAGCGCCGCCCGGCTGACTGCAGCGGTCACGGCGGCGGCGAATCCCCGCCGCCGGAACTCCGGCGGGGTGTAGACGGGTCCCACCCGCATCTGGCCGGCCACCTGCCGGGTCAGCCCCGCGAGCGAGATTGGCCGCCCTTCCTCCTCCCAGAACGTGAGCCCGCCGTGGCTGAGCCGGTCCGTCAGCTGACGCTCGGGGTCCGGGCCCAGGTCGCCGACGTCCCGCGCGAACGCCGTCGCCCACTGCACCAGCAGCGGCAGGTCCCCGGTCGTGGCCGTCCAGGGACCGCCCGGCACGGGCGGCGGCGGCTGCAGCCCGGCCAGCCGGAACTCCCGCATCCGCCGGTGCACGTGCGCTTGCTGGCCGGTCTCGCGCTGCCACGCCACCGCGAACGGCTGGGCCGTGCTGACATCTGAGTTGACCCCGGCCAGCTCGCGGCGGCGGCCCGCCAGCACGCCGGCGAGCGCGGCTGCCTGTCCGGCGGCCGCGGCGGTGAGCGCCACCGGGTAGGGCGGCGTGTGCAGGAACGCGGCGCTCACCCCGCCGCCCGGCTGCTGCCACCAGCCGAACAGCGGAGGCGCGCCGAACGCCGCCAGCCCGCCGGCCCGCAGCGTCTCGCAGGCGGTCAGCAGTACCGTGTGCTCGGCCGGGCGGGACCGCAGGAACTCCCCGGCTGCGCCGAGGAAGCGGCCGAGGTCGCCGGTCAGTTCCCAGGCCATGCTCAATGATCTGCAATCCCGGCTCCGGCGCGCATCTGGATTCCGCCCGCTCGCAGCGCCTGACGTGCACATACTTGTACTTAATGCTGCGTTATATACCGTTTCATTGCGAATCCCGAATCTGGCGCGTTAGCATCGCGGCACACCCCGGCAGTGAGGGCGGGATCCTCCGGGGACGGCGATGTCGCCGAGGTGACAGCGTATTCTCAGCGCTTTGCTGAATGCGTCAACCGTCTCAGGGGAGGTAGAGGTGCCAGCGGCAACTGGCCGCGGGGCCGGGCGGACGGGCGCTCGTTCCCGGCGGGCGGCGGGTCCCGCGCACGCGACGGGCCCGCACCGCAAGCGGCTGACCGGTTCACTTGTTCTGATCCTGGTAATCATGACCGGCACCGGGGCGGCCGCTGCGACCGCGTCCGGCCGCGTGATCATTGCTGCGGTGCAGCAATTCCTGCTGTTCTATGGCGGCGTATTCGCGCTGATAGCGCTCTCGGCAGCGGTGGCTGTCGGGCTTGTTGCCACCGACCGCATCATCATGAGCCCGGGCACCAGGATCGCCGCCCAGGCGGTCCACCGCACGGTCTCGCTGGCCGCAGTCGGATTCCTGGCGGTTCATATCGCGCTCGAGATCGTGGCTGCCCGATCACACATGGCCGATTCGGTGGTGCCCTTCCTCGCCCGCAATCGCACCCTCTACGTCGGGCTGGGCACCATCGGGTCCGACCTGATGGTGGTGATCGCCGCGACCGGGGCGCTGCGGAAACGGTTCGCCGGGCTCCGGACGCCCTGGATGTGGCGGGTCATCCACGCGAGCGCCTACCTCGCCTGGGTGCTGTCCATCGTGCACGGACTGCTCGCCGGGCGGACCGCCAAGCCGTATGTGGACTGGAGTTACGGGGCCTGCGTGGCGGTGGCGGCGCTGGCGCTGACGGTGCGCGCGGTCGCCATCGTCCGGAGCCGGTCTGAGGTGGCCGGGCAGGCCGTCAGCCCGGCCCCGGCCGGCCCGGGTAACTGGGCGGCGCTGCCTGCCGCCGCGGCCGCCGGGATGGCAGGTCCGGGGCTGGCTGTGCCGGCCGCGCCCGCGCGGGCGCTACCGCCGGGACCCTCCGCCCGGGCGGCTGCCCCGCCGACGGCAAGCGCGCTCGATGAGCCGGACTGGGCTGGCGCCCCCGGCCTGCTTGACGTGTCTGAGGCCTGGCAGCGGCTGGGCGAGGATACCGACCCGATGTTCCCGCCGGATCAGCCTGGCCCGCCGGCCCGGCTACCCGCGTATTCCGGTCCGCCGGACTGGGTGCCCGCTGACTCGGTTCCCCCGGATTGGGTGCCTGCCGATTCCGGCCCGCCGGCCCGGCTGCCCATGCATTCCGGCCAGCCGGATTGGGTGCCTGCGGATTCCGGCCCGCCGGACTGGATGTCTGCCGATTCCGGCGTGCCGGACTGGATGTCTGCCGATTCCGGCGTGCCGGATTGGCGGGCCGACGGCTCCGGGCCGCTGGACTGGCCGCCGGAAAGCTCCGGCCCGCCGGGACCGCCGTCGGACCCGCCGCTTGCCCAGTCCGGGCCGTTGTACGCGCTGCCGGACGGGCTCGACCCGACCCTGGACTGGCTACAGGACCTGGCCGAGGAACTGACGGGCCGGCAGTGGCCGCCGCGTAACCTGCCGGGCGGGGACAGCCCGCAGCGCGGCCGCTCGCGTCAGCCGAGGCGCGGTGCTCCCCGGCAGCCCGCCAGCGACGGCTCCGCGCCCAGGCCCGCCGCGCCGCCGGCCCTGCGCGTGCCACGGGCGCTGCCGCCACCGCCGCCGCGCCGCCCACGGGCGCTGCCGCCACCCGCGCCGCCG
>JAIRTY010000576.1 GCA_031254715.1 Nocardiopsaceae bacterium
CTCGCCGCCCGCAGCGGCCTGCCCGGCTGCCGGGTACAGGCGGCCGACGGAGACGGGTCCTACCAGTTCGGCCCGGCGGGCCCGCCCGCGCCGGTGCTGGTGTCCGGCCCGGCCGCGAGCCTGCTGGCGTGGCTGCTCGGCCGCAGCCAGGGCAGCGACCTGGCCCTGCCCGCCGGCGGCCAGCTGCCGGTGCTCCCCGCCTGGCGCTAGCGGGCAGCGGGGCCAGCATGCGGACGGGCCGCGGCCCGGCACGAAACCGTTCGATATAAAAGGAGCAGTCGGCTCCGAGCCGGCGAGCGGAAGGAGGCGCAGGTGGCATACACCGGGAGGGTGACCGTGGGGGGCCCGCCGGATACGCGGGAGATCACTGGCCTGGCCGTGACCAAGCTGGCGGTCGGACCCATGGATAACAACGCTTACCTGCTGACCTGCGCCGAGACCGGGCAGGCCGTCCTCATTGACGCCGCCAACGAGGCGGGCCGGCTGATCGAGCTGATCGGCAGCGTCCCGGTGACCGCGATCGTGACCACCCACCGGCACTGGGATCACTGGCAGGCGCTGGCCGAGGTGCAGGCCGCGACCGGGGCCGAGGTCCTCGCGCACCCCGACGACGCGGCGGAAATCCCGGTCCCGGCCGCCCGGCTGGTCCAGCACGGGGACACGGTGCCGGTCGGCGCGACCGGCATCTCGGTCATCCACCTGCGCGGGCACACCCCCGGCAGCATCGCCGTCTGCTACGACGCGGGCGGAGCGCTCGCCGCCGAGCCGCACCTGTTCACCGGCGACTCACTGTTCCCTGGCGGGCCCGGCAACACCGAGCGCGATCCCAAGCGGTTCGGCCAGCTCATGGACGACCTGGAGGAACGGGTGTTCGCGGTGCTGCCCGACGGCACCTGGGTGTATCCGGGCCACGGCAACGACACCACGCTCGGCACCGAGCGCCCGCACCTGCCCGAATGGCGCGAGCGCGGCTGGTAACCCGCGCTAGGGCCGCTGCCCTTCCGGCGCCGGCTGCATTCCCTTGCCCTGCCGGTACATCTGGGGCGGCTTGATCCCGGCTGACTGCCCGCCGTCGATGGGGATGACCGTCCCTGTGATGTACGCGGACTGGTCCGAGCACAGCCACAGCACGGTCTGCGCGACCTCGGCGCTGGTGCCGATCCGCCGCATCGGGGCGGCCTTCGCCGCCATCTGCTGGGCCTGCGGGCCCGCGGCCGCCAGGTGATGGGTGAGGATCGTGCCCGGCGCCACCACGTTCACCCGGACGCCCCGGTCGGCGTAGTCGAGCGCGGCGACCTTGGTCAGCCCGATGATCCCGGCCTTACCGGCCACGTAGGCGGCCAGGTTCGCCACCCCTTGCAGGCCGGCCAGCGAGGCCATGTTCACGATCGCGCCGCCGCCGCTGGCCAGCATGGCCGGGATCTGGAACTTCATGCCCAGGAACGTGCCGCGGATGTTGGTGGCGATGCCGCGGTCGAAGTCTTCCGGATCGATGTCGGCCAGCGGCATCGGCAGCGGCCCGTCCGTCGCGTTGTTGAACGCCGCGTCCAGGCGGCCGAACCTGGCCATCGCCTGGTCCACCAGGTTGCGCATGGAGCCGGCGTCGGACACGTCGGCAGGCACGGCGAGCGCACGGCCGCCGCTGGCCTCGATCCCCTTCGCGACCGACTCCAGTGCGGCGGCGTCGCGGGCGGCGAGCACGACGGCGGCCCCGGCCGCGGCGAACGCCTCGGCGGTGGCGGCCCCGATCCCCTTGCTGGCCCCGGCCACCAGCGCCACTTTCCCTGCCATCGGCAGCTCAGTCATCACCCGGCTCCTTCCGCTCGGCTCCGTCATAACAAGAAGCTTAGATATCAAAGCCTAAGAAGTCAAACTATTGCTGAGAGGGCCGCTGAGCTGGGGTGCGGGGGCTCCAGGGCGCGAGCGGGAGCGGTCGCAGGTAGAGAGGTCAGCTCAGCGCCGACGGGCGGGCCGACACGGTCAGGGGCAGCGGGCTGGGCGGTCAGGGATGGGCCGGGGCACGGTGCGCGGCACCGGCCAGGCGCCGGTACCCGGCCAGGGCAGCTTCGATCGCGTCGGCCTCACTGGGGAGCGCTGCCGCCCGAGCCCGCGCCGCCGCGCTCAGCCGGGCCCGTAGCCCGTCGTCATCCAGCACCGCAGCGACGGCCTCGGCGAGCCGCCCGGGATCGCCCGGCGGTACCAGCAGGGCACCGTCGGGACCGGTCAGTTCCGGGATGCCGCCGGCCCGGGCGGCGACCAGCGCGCAGCCGGCCCGTAGTGCCTCCTGCACGATGAGCGGCTGGCCCTCCCACTGGCTAGGCACCGCCACCACGTCGGCAGCCGCCAGCAGCGCGGGCATGTCGTCCCGCTGACCGAGGAACCGGGCGTCCACCCCGGCGGCCAGCGCCTGCGCCCGCAACGGGCCGGCCAGCGGGCCCGCGCCCGCGATGACCACCTGCGGCACCGGGCTGCGCCGCTGCCAGCGGGCCGCTGCGGCCAGCAGCACACCGAATCCCTTCTGGGGCGCCAGCCGGCCGGCGGCGAGCACCACCGGCCGCCCCGCCTGGCCGCCCGGAACCGTG
>JAIRTY010000618.1 GCA_031254715.1 Nocardiopsaceae bacterium
CCGGGCCGGGCTCCCCCGCCGTCATCGCCTGCCTGCCGCACCGCTCGCCGGTGGCCGGGCTGCCGGGACTGGCCGCGTGCACGGCCAGCGCCGATGAGCTGGCCAAGGCGGCCGCGGAGCTGCCGGCCGGCCCCGCGCTGGCGCTCATCGATGACGCCGAGCTGGTTGACGACCGGGCCGGGGCGCTGGTCCCGCTGCTCACGGGCAGCCGGCCCGGCCTGCACGTGATCGCCGCCGGGCGGCCGGACGCGCTGCGGAAGGCCTTCGGTCACTGGACCGAGAAGGTGCGTGCCGGCCGCTGCGGGATCCTGCTCGTGCCCGACCACGACATGGACGGCCAGCTGCTCGGCACGGTTCTCCCCCGCCTGGGCCGGATGGCCCCGGTTCCCGGCCGCGGCTATCTGGTGTCCGGCGGGACGGCCGAGGGCATCCAGGTAGCCGCGGCCGGGACGGGAGACGTCAGTTAGTCGTGGCCCGCGGCCACGGGTAGACGTCGCTGTTGGCGTCCGGGATGCCGTGGAACGCCCCGATGGCCTGCTGGATGCCGTTGTTATAGGCCACGGCCGCGGCGGCGATCGTGACGCAGCAGGCTGCCGCCGCGCCGGCGGCGGTAGCTATCATCGCGCCGGCCGCCCCGCCTGGTGCGGCGCCTGCCCCGGCGGCCGGCGCGGTCGCGACGGCGCCCACGATCGCGCCGATGATGGCGCCTACGGCGATCATGACCAGTTCACCGGCCATGGCGGCGGCGACGGCTTCCAGGAACGTGACCGACGCGCCATGGAAGGAGTCGCAGGTGTCCGCCATCGCGCCCGCCTGCTGTTCGGCGAAGCCGGCCGCCTGCTGCTGGCTCGTGACGGCCTGGGCGGATTTGATGCCGGCCACCCCGGCCCATTTCTCCGGGTCGTTCTGGCTCTGGCTGAGGAAGTTCTCGAGCTCCCGGGAAATGCCGCCGAGCTTCTTGGAGACCTTGCCACCCCAGCCCTCGCGCATGTCGCTGATGACAAGCGGCAGCTGGGCCGCCGCGAGGACGTCCTGCACGTACCCGATCAGCTTGCAGGCGGCGTCACGGAGCTCGTTGAGCTTCGCCCGGATCTCGGCTTTGACCCAGGCGAGCGCCTGCTGGGCCTCGTGCTCGAGCCCGGGCGGCAGCGGGACCGGGGGCAGCGGCTCGGAAAGGATCTTCTCGGCCTCGGACATGATGGTCTCGATCCGGGACCGGTACTCCTGGAGATCGTGCTCAATCCTGGAGACCAGGGCACCGAGGTCAGCAGAGCCAGACATCGTCATCACCCACTCGCATCAATGACCCGGTATCGCGCTGATGGCCCCGGCCTGGCCATCGGCCGACTGAACGTACATGTCGTGCGCCGCGCGCAGGTCCTCGCAGATCCGCGCCCACTCGGTGGCGCCCGCCCCGCAGTACGCCTGCATCCGCCCGCAGGCAGCCAGGTATGACTGCTTGAGGGCGGTCAGCGGCTCCTGGAGCCCCAGCACATCGACCGGCCCGGTGCCGACCGGGCCGATCTCCGGGTTGCCCGGGCCCAGCTGGTCTATGGCCGGCAGCACCTGGTCCATCTCCCCGCTCAGGTGGCACCAGAAGCCCGCGGCCGTCAGCAGCCATCCGGGAGTGACCTGCACGTCGGGCTGACCCATCCGCTCCTCCTTTCAGTGAGCCGCGCCGGTGGCGTCACGACCACATCTGCGCGATGCCGGCCTCGGTGGACTGGGACATCGTGTTGATGTCGCTGATGGCTCCCGGCATCGCGTTGAGGATCTCGAGCATGTGTGCCCGCGCCTGCTGGCAGACCCCGTTCGCCACCTGGTATGCCTGCCGCGCGGGACCGTCCCACAGCGCCAGCGAGGACTGCAGCTGCTGGTCCAGCTCCTCATGCGTGGCCGTCAGCTGCGCGTAGATGCTGGCGAAGTCCTCGGCGCCCTGCTGCAGCGCTCCGAAGTCGACCTTCTGGAAATCGCTCATGACTGTCCCTTCCGTCTGCTCGCGCCAGCTACGCGCTGGCCGGCCCGCCGATCTGCGACACCCGTTCGGTCTTGGACTGCTCGCTCGCCGAGTAACGGGCCTGCGAGCCGCCGAGCTTCTCGCCGAGGCCCTGCCACGCGCTGATCACGTTCGTGAGGTCAGCGGAGAAGCCAGCGAACACCCGTTCGAACAGGGCGGCGGCATCGCCGGCCCAGCCGGTCATCATGGCCGACATCTGGCTGTCCAGCTGCGCCTGCAGTGCCCGGGTCTTCTGCACCGCCTCATCGACCAACTGCGCCGCCTGCACCATGGCGGCGCGGTCGACCTGGGACTGGCCTGCCTGGTTAGCCATCTGCTGCCTCCTCCGGCTGCCGGCCGCTCGGGCCGTGGGTTCGCTCGCGGCCGGAGGCTAGATCCCGCGCGTCACCGCAGCGTCAAAGCACTGGCTGGGGCGCGCCCCGCGGCCCGGCCGGCGGGGCGAGGCTGTCCGACAGCGCGACGTTCCTAGCGTGCTCGGCGAGCACCCATTCCTCGTACTGCCAGCGGGTGAGCAGCGGCCCCCGCAGCCGGCGCGCGATTTCCCTGGCCGCCGGGCCGGGCGAGGTCCTGGCCGCGGCGCCGGCCGCGGCCCTGGCGGCGAG
>JAIRTY010000654.1 GCA_031254715.1 Nocardiopsaceae bacterium
CTGGGACGGCGCGACCGTTGCGACGGTCACGTGTTACCGCGGCCGGTCGGACGGGGGACCGGGTGGGAGAACACCCGGCTGGTGGCACAGACTAGCCCGCAGCGGCCGGTGCTTGTGCCAATGGCCATCCGGGGCAGGGCAGCGAGCGCGCCGCCGAGCGCGGGCTGCACCAGGTCGGCAGCCTCGGCTCCGGGAACCATTTCCTGGAGGTCCAGGTGGTGGACGAGCTCTACGACGCGCGGGCCGCTGACCGGTTCGGGCTGGCGGCCGGCCAGGTGTGCGTCATGATCCACTGCGGCTCCCGCGGCCTGGGCCACCAGGTCTGCACCGACCACGTGCGGATCATGGACACAGCCATGGCCCGGTACGGCATCTCGGTGCCGGACCGGCAGCTCGCCTGCGCGCCCGCTGACTCCCCCGAGGGACGCGACTACCTCGCGGCGATGGCGGCCGCAGCGAACTACGGCCGGGCCAACCGGCAGCTGCTCACGGAGGCGGCCCGGCAGGCGTTCAGCCAGGTGACAGGCGCCAGGCTGGACCTGGTCTATGACATCTCGCACAACCTGGCCAAGATCGAGCCGCACCGGCTGGACGGCCGCGAGCGGCGGCTGTGCGTGCATCGCAAGGGCGCCACCCCGGCGCTGCCGCCTGGCCACCCCGCCCTCCCGGCCGACCTGCGTGACAGCGGGCAGCCGGTGCTGATCCCCGGCTCCATGGGCACCTCGTCCTACGTGCTGGCGGGAGCGGAGGGCGGCGGCGCATTCCACTCCACCTGCCACGGGGCGGGCCGGGTCATGAGCCGCCACCAGGCCGCCCGCTCGGTGACCGCGGCCACGCTGCGGCAGCGGCTGGCCCGGCAGGGAATCGCCGTGCGCGGCGCCTCATCCCGCGGCCTGACCGAGGAGACCCCGGAGGCCTACAAGGACGTCACCGAGGTCGTGTCGGCGGCCGAGGGAGCCGGGCTGTGCCGCAAGATCGCCCGGCTGCTCCCGGCGGGGGTGATCAAGGGCTGAGCCCCCGGCCGGGCAGGCACCGGCCGGCATGCCGGAACCGGGACGGCGAGCAGGTCAGACGTCCACGGTCACGCTGGCCGACCACCGGCCCGCTGCGTCGGCGGAGAACCGCAGCTCGTGCCAGGAGACGGCTTTCGGCACCGCGCCCACCAGCTCGGCATCCCCGGCCGGGGCGAGCGAGAGCAGCATGATCAGCCCGCCGTCCGGGGCGGGCCGGATCGTGACCGAGGCGGGGATCTCGCCCGCGGCGTCCAGCAGGTAGATGACCTCGTCCAGGGCCGCCACCAGCTGGTCCGGATCCGCGGCCGGGGGCAGTCGCCGCTCCTCGCTGCGCCGCTGGCCGGTGGAGGGCAGTTCCGCGAAGCTGGCGGCCAGCCCGCGCACCGCCTCGGCCACGCACTCCTCCCGGCTCGCCGCCCACGACTCGATCCGCAGGTCGGCGGTGTGCGGAACCGTTCGATGCCCTTGCCTGCTCATTGCTGCCAGTGTCCCCGGCCCGCGCGCCGCCGTGGCCGCCGCCGCGCTAACAACCGGTTGCTCCAGTGCGGCCCGACCGCCCGCCACTCGGCGTCCAGGTCCGCCATCCGGCGGCAGTCGAACCGGTAGCGCACGGCTATGCCGATGCACATCAGCAGCAGGCCCACGCTGCTGACGGTGAACGCGGCGGCCAGCACGGCCTGGCCGGTCGCCTGCCCGGCCTGGCTCGGTGCCAGCGTCAGCCGCCCCGCGCGGTCGATCCACACGGTCACCATGCTGCCGGCCGGGGCGTGCCCGGCGGCTGGCACCTCGCCGGTGCGGGACATCCCGTCCCGCGTGGTCCACCTGGCCGGCACGCTCGGCCTGATCGATGCGCCGGAGCCGGTGCTCAGCAGGCCAGGCGCGTCGGCCAGCAGGACGGCGCGGACCTGCTGCGAGGAGGCCCGCTGCGCGGTCGCCGTCCGCAGGGTCGACGCGAAGGCCGCGTGACTGGCGGCCAGGCCGGCCAGCGGCGCCCCTGCCAGGAAGGCGGCCACCAGGCCACCGAGCAGCAGCGCCTCCGCGCGATCGGAGGCTCGCCGGATCGGATTCCGGTCCGGCCACCACCTGCGGTGCACGCTGCCCAGCCAGGACGCGCGGAGCCAGCCGCCCAGCCATGACCTGCGCCGCGGCGTGCGCTGTCTCATCCTGCTCCCCCGATTCCCCGCTGCCCCTATCCTCCAGGAGGCCGCGCCGCCACGGACAGGGGACCTTGCTCCCGCGCGGCTGGGACCTTCGCCCGTGGTCCCGCCGGACGGCTCAGAGACCGGCTGGTACAAATGTCGGGTGACCGAAATCCCCGCCGCCTTCCGCGACCTGCTCAGCAGCGAATTCGCGACCCTTGCCACGGTCGGCGGCAACGGCCGGCCGCAGCTGCCGGAGGTCTGGTTCAGCTGGGCGCCAAGTACAACGCCGAATTCTGGGTCCACGACAGCCCGGGCGAGGCGAGGGTGGCAGTGACGATCAGGCCGGCCCGGATCCGGGCCGTCGACATGCGCGGCTGAGCGGGACCGGTCATCGGGGCCGAGGACTCCCAGCTGCGCGGGGCCGTGCGCGCCGTCTACGCGGTCTTCATCGGGAACGGGTTCGCCTTCGCCAGCTGGGCCTCCCGCATCCCGCAGGTCAAGGACGGCCTGCAGGCGTCGCCGGGGGTGCTGGGGCTGGTGCTGCTGGGCGGGGCGGCCGGGGCAACCCTGGCGACCGTGCTGGCCGGGCTGGTCATCACCCGGCTCGGGCAGCAGGTCACGGTGGCCGCCATGGCGCTGCTGGCGGCGGCGGGCCTCGCCCTCATCGCGGTGGGCTACCGGCTTGGCATCGCACCGGTGGCGGCGGGGCTTTCCATGTTCGGCTTCGGCAGTGGCACCTGGGATGTCGCGATGAACGTGGAAGGGGCCGCCGCCGAGCACCGGCTCGGCCGCGCGATCATGCCCAGGTTCCATGCCGGGTGGAGCATCGGCACCGTGGCGGGGGCCGGCATCGGCGCGGCCATGGTGGCGCTCGGCGTCCCGGTGACCGTGCATCTGCTCGCGGTCGCGGTCGTGCTCGCGGTCACCATGCCCGCCGCCAGCCGCGGCTTCCTCCCGGCCGCCCGGGCTGGCACGCGCCGCGGCCAGAGCGGTGCCGCCCGCAGCCCGCTGGCAGCCTGGACCGAGCCACGCACCCTGCTGATCGGCCTGTTCGTGCTCTGCCTGGCCTTCACCGAAGGCACCGGCAACGACTGGCTCAGCCTCGCGGTCATCGATGGCTACCATGTCGCGCCCGCGCTCGGCACGGCGACGTTCGCGGTGTTCCTCGCCGCGATGACGGCCGGCCGCTGGTTCGGCCCGCGGCTGATCGATGCCTGGGGCCGGGTACCGGTGCTGCGGGCATCCGCCGGCGTCGCCCTGGCCGGCCTGCTGCTGATCCTGTTCGGCCCGGCACTTCCGGTCGCGGTGGCCGGGGCGGTGCTGCTGGGCCTGGGCACGTCACTCGGGTTCCCGGTCGGGCTCAGTGCGGCCGCCGACGATCCGGCCCACGCTGCCGGGCGGGTGAGCACCGCTGCCTCCATCGGCTACACGGCCTTCCTGGCGGGCCCGCCGGTCATCGGGTTCCTCGGGGACCAGGTGGGCGTCCTGCGCGCCATCTCCGTCAGCGGGGTGCTGCTCGCGGCCGCCCTCGTGCTGTGCCGCGCCACCGCCCCGCTCCCCGCCGGCCAGCCGGCGCCCTGACCCGCCAGCCGGCGCCTGACCGCCAGCCGGCGCCCTGACCCGCCAGCCGGCGCCTGACCGCCAGCCCGCGCCCGGACCCGCCAGCCGGCGCCTGACCGCCAGCCCGCGCCCGAGCGCTGGCAGGCTCCGGGCCGCCGCCGCCGGAGTTTGTCAACGATTATGCCGGCATGAAAGTCTGCGGTCAGGGACCGGGATCCGGAGCGAGGTGTGCCCGCGATGAGCGAACCGGCGGCGCGGAACGGGCCAGATATCAGCAGCCTGGTGGCGATCGACGTGCACACGCATGTTCACCGCTCGGTGTCGGCCCCGGCGGCCCCGGTGAGCGCGTCGCTGGCTGACATGGCGGCTTACTTCAGGACCGGCGCCGCCGCCTACACCGTCGATGACCTGGCCGCGTACTACCGGGAGCGCAACATGGCCGCGGTGACGTTCACGGTCGACGTGGCCGGCCGGCCGGACGACCCCGCGCGGCCGACGAACGAGGAGGTGGCGGCGCGGGCCCGGGCGAACTCCGACGTCATCATCCCGTTCGCGAGCATCGACCCGGCGCGCGGTGCGGCCGGGGTGCGGGCCGCCGAGCGGCTCATCGCCGAGCACGGCGTGCGGGGGTTCAAGTTCCACCCGAGCTCACAGGGGTTCCGCCCGGACGACCGCAGCGCCTACCCGCTCTACGAAGTCATCCAGGCCGCGGGGCTGCCGGCGCTGTTCCACACCGGCCAGACCGGGGCCGGCGCCGGCACGCCCGGCGGCGGCGGGCTGCGGCTGGGCTATTCCAACCCGATCTACCTCGACGACGTGGCTGCCGACTTCCCTGATATGCCGATCATCCTGGCTCACCCCTCGTTCCCGTGGCAGGAGGAGGCGCTGGCGATCGCGACCCACAAGCAGCAGGTCTACATCGATCTGTCCGGGTGGTCGCCGAAGTACTTCCCGCCGATCCTGGTGCAGTACGCGAACACGCTGCTGCGGGACAAGGTCATGTTCGGGACCGACTTCCCGATGCTCACCCCCGACCGCTGGCGCAGCGACCTGGAGCAGACCGCGATCCGGGACGAGGTCAAGCCGGCCATCTACGCCGGCAACGCGGCGCGGCTGCTGGGGCTGGGCTAGCAGCGGCGGGGGCGCCGTGAACGGGCCCGGGGGCGGGCGCGAATATAAGGTCATGTCCCCGATCCCCGATGCCGGAATCACCCGGTGAGCCGCTGCAGGCGGGTCCGCCTGCCCGCCGCCTGGCGGCTGGCCCTGACGATGGTGGCGCTGCTGCTCGCCGCCGGGTGCTCCGGCGCAGCGGCCGGGCAGGCCGCGGGCCCGGCCGCCGCG
>JAIRTY010000701.1 GCA_031254715.1 Nocardiopsaceae bacterium
TGCGCCCGGCTGGGGGTCATCCACTCCCAGGTGTTCGGCGGGTTCAGCGGCAACGCGTGCGGCACCAGGATCGCCGACTCGGGCTCCCGCGTGCTGATCACCATGGACGGCTACTGGCGCTCCGGTGACCTGGTCGACCACAAGATCAAGGCGGACGAGGCGGTGGCCGAGGCCCGCAGCCAGGGCCAGGAGGTCGACAAGGTGCTGGTGTGGCGCCGGTACCCGGGCCAGGAATCCTCGCCCACGCCGATGGCCGAGGGCCGGGACGTGTTCGTCGACGACATCATCGGCCCCTACCGGGGCGCGACCGTGGCCCCGGAGTCGATGGCGGCCGATGCGCCGCTGTTCCTGATGTACACCTCCGGCACCACCGGGCGGCCCAAGGGCGCGCAGCACTCCACCGGCGGCTACCTGGCGTACGTGGCCGGGACCTCCAAGTACTACCAGGACATCCATCCCGACGACACCTACTGGTGCATGGCCGACATCGGGTGGATCACCGGCCACTCCTACATCGTGTACGGGCCGCTGGCGCTGGGCACCACCACCGTGATCTACGAGGGCACGCCCAACTACCCGGACGCGGGCCGGCCGTGGCGGATCGCGCAGCGGCTGGGGGTGAACATCTTCCACACCTCGCCCACCGCGATCCGGATGCTCCGCAAGGTCGGCCCGGACGAGCCGGCCAAGTACGACTACCACTTCAAGCACATGACCACCGTCGGCGAGCCGATCGAGCCCGAGGTGTGGCGGTGGTACCACAAGGAGGTCGGCAAGGGCGAGGCCGTCATCGTTGACACCTGGTGGCAGACCGAGACCGGCGGGTTCCTCGGCTCCACGCTGCCGGCGCTCAACCCCATGAAGCCCGGCAGCTGCGGCCCGGCCGTGCTCGGCATCTACCCGGCCATCCTCGACGAGAACGGCGACGAGGTGCCCGACGGGCGGGCCGGCAACATCTGCATCCGCAACCCGTGGCCGGGCATCATGCAGACGGTGTGGGGCCAGGACGAGCGGTTCCTCGACGTCTACTACCGCAAGTACAACAAGGATCCCGGCAGCAAGGACTGGCACGACTGGCCGTACTTCGCCGGCGACGGCGCGGTCCGCGCGCCGGACGGCTACTACCGGATCCTGGGCCGGGTTGATGACGTGATCAACGTGGCCGGGCACCGGCTGGGCACCAAGGAACTGGAATCCGCCGCGCTCACCGTGCCGGAGATCGCCGAGGCGGCGGCAGTCCCGGTGGTCGATGACATCCGGGGCCGGGCGGTCGAGATGTACGTGTCGCTCAAGCCCGGGTTCGCTGCCAGCGACGACATGGCCCGGAAGGTGGTCACGGCGATCGAGACCGAGATCGGCAAGATCGCCCGGCCCAAGAACGTGTGGATCGTGCCGGACATGCCCAAGACCCGGTCCGGGAAGATCATGCGCCGGGTGATCGCCTCGGTGTCGAACTTCACCGACGTCGGCGACGTCACCACGCTGGCCAATCCGGAGGTGGTCGACGGCATCAAGCACCAGGTCCAGAGCGCCAAGGTGGCGAGCAACGACGTCCCGCGGGAACTCACCGAGTCCGAGTTCGAGGAGATCAAGGCCTTCGGCGCGGAGACCTAGCCCGATCAGGAACGGGAAGTTACCTGGCCGGGCCCGGCTGTTAAGGCCGGTCCCCGTCCCGGGTACATCCCCGGGGACCGGCCCGGCGGACTGGGCCGGCGTGGCACAGCCTGGAACGGCATGTGCCCCGTCGGCCCAGCCCCGCTAGAGGGGCAGGCCAGCCTCCAGCAGGGCGAGGCCGCGCTCGAATTCCTCCCCGAACTTCATGAGGTCGCCAGAGGTGGCGAACCAGGCCGTCATGGCGATGCCGAGCACCGCGCCGGCCAGGGTGCGGACCGTCCGGTCCGCCGCGCTCTGCCCGACCCGCTCGGCGAGCATCTCCGAGATGATCTGCATGGTCCGGCCGAAATCTTCGAGCATCCGCGCGCGGATGGCCGGGACCGTCATGGACAGCTGCGCGCTTTCCTGCAGCAGCAGCAGGTCCTCCCCCGACAGGGTGCCCATGGCATCGAGCATGGAGGCGCGGATCGCGGCGATCGGCCCCAGGTCCGGCGGCTGCGCGCGGAGCGCGTCTGCCCACCGGAACTCCATGTCGTCCTGCAGGACCACGTCCTCCTTGGTGGGGAAGTACCGGAAGAACGTGCTCGGGGAAACCTCGGCGGCCTCGGCGATCTGCTCAACGGTGGTGGCGTCGTAGCCCTGCTCGCGGAACAGCCGCAGGGCCTGCTGCCTGATGGCGGCCCGTGTCCTGGCCTTCTTGCGCTCGCGCAGGCCAGGCCGGGACGGCGAGTCCGCGGTACTGGCCAGCCCCCGGTCAGGCGACGTGCTCATGTGCCGATTCTGCCCCTTCCGGCGGGCCGGCGGTGGCGGCGGCGCGCTCCCTGGTCGTCGCGCGCCAGGGCAGGAACAGCAGCGCCGCCACGATGCCCGCCGCGGCCAGGCCCGCGCCCACCCACAGCATGGCATCGATGCCGTGCGCGAACGCGTCCCTGACCGATGCGAGCAGCGGCACCGAGCCGAGCCTGCGGGCCACCTCGATGCCGCCGAACACGCTGCTGCGCACCGCCCCGGCGGCCGCCGCCGGCAGCCCGGCCAGGTGCAGCTGCGACTCGTAGGCCGAGCTGACCACGCTGCCGAGCACGGCCGCCGACAGCGGCGCCCCGGCCTTCTGCACCGCCTGCATGACAGCCGACGCGATGCCCGCGCGGTCGGCGGGCAGCTCCACCAGGGCTGCGCTGGCCGCGGTCGCCAGCGCCAGCCCGAAGCCGAGCCCGGCGATCGCCGTCCAGGCGGCGATGAGCGCCTCGCCGCTGGCCGCGGTCATGGTCGTGCCGAGGATGAGGCCAGCGGCCAGGATGGCGAACCCGAGGGCGGCCGTGAGCTTGGCGCTGATGCGCCTGGCCACCTGGTCGGCCAGCGGGGCGCCCAGGGCGAGTCCTGCCATCATGGGCAGCAGCCGCAGGCCACTGCCCATCGCATTCACCCCCAGGATGGCCTGGAAGAACTGCGGCATCGCGAACAGCAGCCCGAACATCGCGAAGATGCCGAACGCCTGCAGGATCGTGCCCCAGGTGAACCTGGCCGACCGGAACAGTGCCAGGTCCACCAGCGGCGGCCGGCCCGGGCGGCTGCTCAGCCGCCGCTCCCACAGCGCGAACCCGGCCAGGATCACCGCCCCGGCCGTCATGGCCGTGATCGCGGTGACCGAGGACCAGCCGTCCTGGCCGGCCGCGATGAAGCCGTAGACCAGCAGTGCGAGGCCGCCGCTGGACAGCACCATCCCGGCCAGGTCCAGCGCCGGCCGCTCCGGCGCGCGGGACTCCGGCACCAGCAGGGCCACCGCGATCAGCCCGATCGCCACCACCGGCAGGTTCAGCAGGAACACCCAGCCCCACCAGAAGTCCGAGAGCAGCCAGCCGCCGAGGATCGGCCCGATCGGCAGCGCGAGGAAGTTGGCGGCTGCCCAGACCCCGACCGCCCGCGGCCGCTCCTCATCCGTGAAGACCACCGTCAGCACCGACAGGACCAGCGGGACCATCGCGCCCGCGCTGAGTCCCTGCAGGATGCGCGCCGCGATGAACGCGCCCGGGCCCGGTGAGTAGGCACAGGCCAGCGAGCCGAGGCCAAACGCCGCCAGCACGATCAGCATGATCTTCTTGCGGCCGAACCTGTCCCCCAGCAGGCCGCCCGGCAGCAGCGCCACCGCCAGCGCCAGCGTGTACGAGGAGACGAACCACTGCAGGTCGCTGGCGGATGCGTGCAGCGACCCCGCCAGGGTGGGCAGTGCCACGCTCAGCACGGTCGCGTCCAGTCCCACGGCCAGCACCCCGAGCGACAGCCCGGCCAGCGCCCACCACTTCCGCGCCCCGGCCGCCTGCGAAGCCACCGTCATGGACCTACTACCTTCCCGGAAGTTCCTCTTAACTGAATGCTACAGTCATTTTCTAGTTACAAGCAACAGCGAGCGACTCCCGGAAGTTGCGCCGCAGCGGTGATCACGGTCCTGCGCCGGGCGCTACACTGGCGGCATGAAGCGCGCTGGGCTCACGACGACGCCGGAGACCGTCCCGGCGCGCTGACTGCTGTCATCAGATTTCCTGCAGCCCCGGGGCGAGTGCCCCGGGGCTTTGCCGTGGGTACCCGCCTCGCTGCCGGCGAGGAGGACCACCATGCACGATCACCGCAGGCTCGGCCGTGAGCTGGAGTTGT
>JAIRTY010000776.1 GCA_031254715.1 Nocardiopsaceae bacterium
GGGCGGCCGGCGGTGGCCGGAGAGGTGTTCGGCACCGCCCCCAGGGAGCTGGCGCGGGCGGTCAGCCTGCAGCAGACGGTGGAGATGGTGCGGATCACCATCGACGTGGTCGAGGCCCAGGTGGACGAGCTCGCCGCGCCCGGCGGCGAGGCTGAGCTGCTGACGGCCGTGCTCCGCTACACCCGGGAGGTCGCGTTCGGCGCCGCCCAGGTGTATGCCCGCACCGCCGAGGCCAGGGGCGCCTGGGACGCCCGGCTGGAGGCGCTGGTGGTGGACTCGGTGGTGCGCAGCGAGCCCGCCGAGGGGCTCCAGTCCTGGGCGTCGGCGCTCGGCTGGGCCTCCTCCCCGGTCGCCGTCATCGTCGGCGATGCCGAGCGCGACGGTGCGGGCGACCCGGAGGGCACCATCGACGAGCTGCGCGCGCTGGCCCGCCGGGCCCGGCTGGACCTGCTCGCCGGGGTACAGGGGCACCGCCTGGTGGCGATCATCGGCGGCGCCTCCGACCCGCTGGCCGCCGCCCGGCAGCTCGCCGGGCGGTTCGGTGCCGGCCCGGTCGTGGTCGGCCCGCCCGTTCCGGACCTGCAGCTGGCCAGCCGCAGCGCCGCCGCCGCGCTGGCGGGCCTGCGCGCGGCGCCGGCCTGGCCGGACGCGCCCCGGCCGGTGAACGCCCGCGACCTGCTCCCGGAGCGGGCCATCGACGGCGACGAGACCGCCCGCGCCGAGCTGATCGAGGAGGTCTACGAGCCGCTGCTGGCCGGCGGGACCGCCCTGGTCGAGACCGCGATGACCTACCTGGAGCAGGGGTTCTCGCTGGAGGCGGCTGGCCGGCTGCTGTTCGTGCACCCGAACACGGTCCGTTACCGGCTGCGGCGGGTGACCGACCTGACGGGACTGATTCCGGCCGAGGGCCGCAGCGGCTTCACCCTGTGGGTGGCCATAGCGCTCGGGCGGCTATTTCACAAGGGAACGTAGTTTGTAGGATAGCTACAGCGGCTGGCCGTTGAACTTCGTATTGTTCCTCATCGGGGTAGCGGAGTCCTACAGGGCAGGGTAGTCCCATGCTCCTCATCGCCGCCCCAGGCCAGGGCGCCCAGGCACCCGGGTTCCTGGCTCCCTGGCTGGAGCTGCCCGGGTTCGCCGACCGCCTGGCCGCCTGGTCTGAGCTGGCCGGGTGTGACCTCATCCGGTACGGCACCACGGCCAGCGCGGACGAGATCACCGACACCGCGATCGCGCAGCCGCTGCTGGTGGCGGCCGCGATGGCGGCCGCCGAGGCGCTCACAGGCAGCCTGGCGCAGACCGCCCGGCAGGCCGGCGCGGCCGCCGGGCACAGCGTCGGCGAGCTGGCAGCCGGGGCCATCGCCGGGGTGATCACCCCCGAGGACGCCATGCGGCTGACCGCCGTCCGGGGCCGGGCCATGGCCGCGGCCGCGGCGGCCGAGCAGACCGGCATGACCGCGGTGCTCGGCGGCGACGAGGCCGAGGTGATCGCCGCCATCGAGGCCAGCGGGCTGACCCCGGCCAACATCAACGGCGCCCGCCAGATCGTCGCAGCCGGCACCAGCGAGCAGCTGGCCGCGTTCGCCGCCAGCCCGCCGCCCGGCGCGCGGCTGCGGCCGCTGCAGGTCGCTGGCGCGTTCCATACCGTCCACATGTCCCCGGCGGTCACCGCCCTGCGCGCGGCCGCCGGCGGGGTGACGATCGCTGACCCGGCGATCGTGCTGCTGTCCAACCGCGACGGCAGCGCCGTCCGGTCCGGCTCCGACTGGCTGGAGCGGATCGTGACCCAGGTCAGTGCCCCGGTCCGGTGGGACGAGTGCATGCGGTCCATGGCCGGCCTGGGAGCGAGCGCGCTCATCGAGCTGCCGCCGGCCGGGACGCTGACCGGGCTGGCGCGGCGGGCACTGCCCGAGGTGGCGCTGGCGGCCATGAAGACCCCGGATGACCTGGCTGCGGCCCGCGACCTGCTGGCCAGCCACGGCCGGGCCGAGCAGGATGGGACCTGGCCACCGGCGGCGACCAGATGAACGCCGCCAGCCGCTGGTCCGGCTCCGGCTCGGGCAGCCAGCGTGGCCGGGAGCCGGCGTGACCAGCCCGGCCCCCGTGGCAATCGACAGGAAGGCACCGCTGCGATGCGACTGAGCGAGGGCTCCCCCGGAACCCGGATCCTGGCATTCGGCGGCTACCAGCCGGCGAAGGTCGTGACCAACGACGATCTCGCGCAGATGGTGGACACCAGCGACGAGTGGATCCGCAGCCGGGTCGGCATCGAGAGCCGGCGGATCGCCGGGCCGGACGAGAGCCTGGCCGACATAGCGTCGGCAGCTGGCGGCAAGGCGCTCGCGGCCAGCGGGCTGTCCCCGGACGCCATCGACCTGGTGGTCGTCGCCACCTGCACCCCGGAGTCGCCGATCCCGAACATCGCCGCCACGGTGGCGACCCGGCTCGGCATCGCCGCTCCCGGCGCCTACGACCTGAACGCGGCCTGCGCCGGCTTCTGCTACGCCATGGCCACCGCCAGCGACGCGGTCCGGGCCGGGACGGCCCGGCACGTGCTGGTGATCGGCGCCGAGAAGCTGTCGCAGTGGATCGACTGGACCGACCGTTCGACCTGCATCATCTTTGCCGATGGCGCGGGCGCGGCGGTGGTCGGGCCGGTGGCCGAGCCTGACGACCCGCCCGGCATCGGCCCGGTGGTGTGGGGCAGCGACGGCAACCTGGCCGACAAGATCTACATCGCCGACCGCAACTCGTTCATCGTGCAGGAGGGGCAGGCCGTGTTCCGGTGGGCCACCACCGCCCTGCACCCGATCGCCAGGAAGGCATGCGAGGCAGCCGGGGTGGACCCCGCTGACCTGGCAGCCTTCATCCCGCACCAGGCCAACCTGCGGATCATCGAGGCCATCGCGCGCAAGCTGGGGGCGCCCCAGGCGAAGGTGGCCACCGATATCGTGACCGCGGGCAACACCTCGTCGGCCTCGATCCCGCTCGCGCTGTCACGCATGGCCGAGCAGAACGAGCTCGGCTCCGGCGATCTCGTGCTGCTGCTGGCATTCGGGGCCGGCATCAGTTATGCGGCGCAGGTGATCACGATCCCCTGACCGCGCCCTCGCCCCGTGGGCGGCAAGCCCCGGCCGGCGACCACCACCCAGAAGGAGAAACCGATCATGGCCATGACCGACCAGGAGATGCTGAAGGGCCTCGGCGAAATCGTCGACGAGGTCGCTGGCGTGCCCGCCGACCAGGTCACCCCGGACAAGAGCTTCGTGGATGATCTCGACATCGACTCGCTGTCGATGGTGGAGATCGCGGTGGCGGCACAGGACAAGTTCGGCGTCGAGATCCCCGACGACCAGCTCAAGAACCTCAAGACCGTGCAGGACGTACTCGACTACCTGCGCGGCGCCGGAGTGTCAGCCTGACCGGCCGCCTCCCGGCCGGAAACCCGGGCTGACCCGGACATTACCGGCACGTTGACCCGAAGGAGCGATTCACAGTGCGAGCAGACCGCGTCGTCGTCACTGGCCTGGGCGCGACCTCACCGGTGGGCGGTGATGTCGCCTCGACCTGGGAATCGCTGCTGGCCAGTCGCAGCGGGGCGCGACGGCTCCCCGAGGATTGGGCACCGGACCTGCCGGTGCAGATCGCCGCGCCCGCCGCGGTCGACCCGGCGACGGTGCTCGACCGCGTGCAGGTGCGGCGGATGGACCGGTGCGAACAGCTTGCCATCGTCGCCGCCCGGGAGGCGTGGGCGCACGCGGGTGCCCCGCAGGTCCCGCCGGAACGGCTGGGGGTCGTGGTGTCCACCGGCATCGGCGGGGTGGCCTCCACCCTCACCGCCTACGACACGCTGCGGGAGAGGGGCTGGCAGCGGGTGTCGCCGTTCACCGTCCCGATGCTCATGCCGAACGGGGCGGCGGGCTGGATCAGCATCGAGCTCGCGGCCCGGGCCGGGGTCCACACCACGGTCAGCGCGTGCGCGTCCGGTGCCGAGGCGATCGGCTACGCCATCGAGATGATCCGGTCCGGGCGGGCCGACGTGGTGGTGGCGGGCGGGACCGAGGCCGCGATCATCCCGCTGAACGTCGCGGCGTTCGCCGCCATGCGTGCCCTGTCCACCCGCAACGACGAGCCGGAGCGGGCTTCCCGGCCGTTCGACAAGGGCCGGGACGGCTTCCTGCTGGGCGAGGGAGCGGCGATCCTGGTGCTGGAATCCGCCGAGCACGCGCAGCGCCGGGGCGCGGCCGTGCACGCGGTCGCGGCCGGCGCCGGGTACTCCTCCGACGCCCACCACATCGCGCAGCCAGACCCGGACGCGGCGGGCATCATCCGCGCCATGTCCGGCGCGCTCGCCGATGGCGGCGTCGGGCCCGGCCAGGTGGTCCACGTGAACGCGCACGCCACCTCCACCCCCGCCGGCGACGTGGTGGAGGGCCAGGCGATCCGGGCCGCGCTCGGGGATGCGGCGGACGGGGTGGTGGTCTCGGCCACCAAGTCGATGACCGGCCATCTGCTCGGCGGCGCCGGGGCGCTGGAGTCGGTCGCGACCATCCTGGCGCTCCGGGAAGGCGTCGCCCCGCCGACCATCAACCTCGATGACCCCGACGACGAGGCCGGCGTGGACATCGCCACCAAGCCGCGGGAGCTGCGGCCCCGCGACGGCGCGCCGATGGCCGCGCTGAACAACTCGTTCGGCTTCGGCGGGCACAACGTGGCGCTCGCCTTCACCGCCGCCTAGCGTCCTCCACACAGCGGCCGTCGGCCGAGCGCCAGGGGTGACTCACTCTGAAGGCTGACATGCTCGCATCATGACGGCCGCCCGCCGAATTGCCAGTTGTGCACCTCGATGCCGGCGTACCGGTCAGGGGTGAGGATGGCGCGTGCGGTGTCCGGGTCCGGCGCCCCCATCAGTACCGCCGTTCCCAGCCAGGCGGTGCCGTTGTCGGACAGCAGCGGCCCGTAGGCGATCAGGTCGTCCTGGACCGGCACGGCGAGGTCGGCGGCTTGTCCCGCGCCGAGGCCGAGTATCAGGTACCGGTTGCCGTCGTCCCGGCTGCCGGGAAAGTCCCACATGGTGCGTCCCAGCAGGTTGCGCCACCGGCGCAGCAGCACGTCCCGGTATACGCCGGCCTGGTAGGTGGGCTCGTCGAAGGCGAAGGCGCGGGCGGCGGCGGGATCGGGCAGGCTGAGGATGTGCACGCTGCCGGTGGGGGTGTCGCCGTCGCCAGCGAGGGTCGGGCCACGGGCGATCATCTCTCCCTGATACCGGTCCATGTAGGACCAGTGCTGTTCCACCAGTTCCTCGCGCAGCGTCGCAGAGCCGGGCCGGTCGCGGTGGTAGCAGAAGAACTCCACGCCCACAGTCTTGACCATCATGCCGGTGACCTTGGCCAGGCACCCAGCATCCCAGGCGCCGGCCGCGGCGGAACCGGCGCGGAAGCAGGCGGCCAGCGCGGTACTCTGCCCCGGTGACAGTTCAGATTGAGGTCGTCGAGCGGGTCACGCCGGAGCTGGCGAACGCCTTTGCGCGGCTGGTGCCGCAGCTGTCCCGGTCTGCCGCCGTCCCCGACGACGAGGCCCTGACCAGGCTAATTTCCTCCGACGCGATCACCGTGCTGGTCGCGCGGAGCGGGCCGGACATAGCCGGCTCGCTGACCCTGGTGACGTTCCCGCTGCCGACCGGCACCCGGGCCTGGATCGAGGACGTGGTGGTCGACGAGTCCGCCCGCGGCCAGGGCATCGGCGAGGCCCTCACGGTCCGGGCGCTCGAGCTGGCCCGGCAGGCAGGCGCCAGGACCGTGGACCTGACCTCGCGCCCGTCCCGGACGGCCGCCGGCCGTCTCTACGAGCGGGCGGGATTCCAGCTCCGCGATTCCCGTCTCTACCGCTACTCGCTCGATTAGCCCGGCAGCCTCACCTATCAGGGCTTCCCGGCGCCAGGAGCGGGCGCCGGGAATGCCACGACCCGCCCGCTGGGCGCCGCCGACTGGGGTCCGCCCCAGGCCTGGCCGACGACAAACAGGCGCGGGTCCTGCCCGCGGCTGAGCGCGCAGGCGAAGGCGCCGCGATCCAGGCCGACAGTGGCCAGCACCTCTCCGCCCTCGCGCACGCGAACACAGTGCTGGTTGCCGACGTCGGCGTACCAGAGGGCGCCCGCCGCATCCATGCAGATTCCATCGGGATGGTCGCCGGGCGTATCCGCCCAGGCGCGCCGGTTACCGAGACCACCGTCGCCGCCGATGTCGTACGCGGTGAGCCGCTCCGCGTAGGACTCGGCCACGATCAGAGTCCCTCCGTCTGGGCTGATCGCCATCCCGTTCGGGAACGCGAGGCCGTCCGCTACCTGGCTGACGGTGCCGTCCGGGGCGGCGAGCACCACCAGCCCCGGCGCGAACTCCCCGCCAGGAAAGTCGAACCCGATGCTGTTGACGTAGGCGTTGCCCCGGTCGTCGACCACGATGTCGTTCCACGGCTTGTCCGAGATACCGGAAAGATCGGCGTGCTGGGCCATCGACCCGTCCCGGTCACGCCGCAGCACCTGCCGCTGGGCCGAGTCGACCACCAGCAAGCGCCCGTCGGGCAGGAAGTCGATGCACATCGGGAACGACGGGACGGTTGCCACCACTTCATGGCCGCCGTGCGCGTCCAGCGCGATCACCTGGTTCGCTCCCCAGTCGGAGAACCAGAGCCGCCCCTCGTGCCAGCGCGGTGACTCGCCGAACACGATGCCTTCCATCAGGACCTCGGGTGCACTCACCACGTTCCTCCCTCTGCTGGCTACCGGGTTAGACCAGGCGCGGCACCGGAACTCATCGCAGATCCGCGCACCCCCGCCGTCACCCTTCCCGCACTGCTAGATCAGCGTGACCCACCGAACAAGCCGACCGGCCCCAGTAGGTTGAATGCCAGTGTGATTACCTCGCTCGTACCCCGGCTGAGCAGGCTGCTGGCGATCGGCGCCGTGGCGGCGGCATGCTCGGCTGCGGGCTGCTCGGCAGCCAGCGGGCACTCGCCGCGCTCAGGCCCCGCCCGGGCCGCCGCGGCGCCGTCCTGGGTCATGCCCGCGGTGGCAGGAGATCAGCGGCGGCTTGCCGTCCTGCTCACCACCGCCGAGTCGGTGCTGGGCCAGGGCGGTGCCCCGGCCGCGGCCATGGACCGCCAGGCACTGCTCGTGCAACTAGCCTGCCTGCGGATCACCGCTCATCCTGGCTGGGCCGATGCGGTGATCCGCCGGGTGGCACCGGCTCAGCGCGCCGCAGCCAGGGCCGACATCGCGGCCAGCGCGGACCTGACGGCGCTGGCGCCGCCCTCGGCCACGCTTCCCCGCTGGCGCATCGTCCCGGCCAAGAGCCTGGCCGCGCTGCGTGCCGACTACCGGGCCGCCGCGGCCGCGACCGGAGTGGCGTGGTTCTACCTGGCGGCGATCAACTTCGTGGAGACCGATTTCGGCCGCATCAACGGCCCCAGCAGCGCGGGCGCGCAAGGCCCCATGCAGTTCCTGCCGTCAACCTGGAAGATCTACGGGCACGGCGACATCTACCGCCCCCGCAACGCGATCTTCGCGGCGGGCCGGCTGCTGGCTGACCACGGCGCGCCCGGTGACATCGGCTCCGCCTTGCACGCCTACAACCCCAGCTGGCGGTACGTGGACGCGGTCCGCCGCTACGCCGAGCGCCTGCGCGACCACCCGCGGGCGCTGCCCGGCTACTACCATCGCCGCATCCTCTACCACCTGCACCGCGGCTGGGTGCTGCTGCCGCGCGGGTACGGGACCAGTCCCGCCGCCCGGCCGATCCCGCTCACATCCGTCTCTCGCTAGCGGCGCAGCCCGGCGACGGCCTCGAGCAACCTGTCCACGTCACTGCGGTCGTTGTAGTGGACCAGCCCGGCCCTGACCGCGCAGCCGGACTCGCGGATGCCGAGGGCGCCGGTCAGCTCCCAGGCGTAGTTGTCGCCGCTCCAGACGTTGACGCGGCGCCCGGCCAGGTGCCCTGCCACCTCATCCGGGGTGTGGCCGGCCACCGTGAAATACGCAGTGGGGGTGCGGCTGGCGGCCTTCCCGTACAGCGTGACGTGATCCATGGCAGCCAGCCCGCCGAGCAGGACGCCGAACAGTTCCTGCTCGTAGCGCTCGACCGCGGCCATGCTGGCGAGCAGCCGCTGCCGCCGGGTACCGGTCGCGGCCGGGTCCAGCGAGGCCAGGTGCTCGACCGCGGCCGTGACTCCGGCCAGGTCGGCGAATGCCGCGGTGCCCTGCTCGAACCGGTCAGGTACCTCGTCCGGGGCTGGCCGCAGCTTGTCCGGGTGCAGCCGTTCCAGCAGCGCCGGGTCGGCGATCACCGCGCCCGCGTGCGGGCCCGACCACTTGTAGGAACTGGTGGCGTAGAAGTCCGCGCCCAGCGCGGCAATGTCCACCGGCCCGTGCGGGGTCGCGTGCACCCCGTCCACGTAGCTCAGCGCGCCCGCGGCCCGGGCCCGGGCGGTGATGGCCGGCACGTCCGGCCGGGTGCCCAGGATGTTGCTCGCCGCGGTGACCGCGACCAGCCGGGTCCGTTCCGTAATCAATCGGTCGTACTGGCCGGCCGGGAGTTCTCCGGTCAGCGTGTCCACTTCGGCCCACCGGACCACCGCGCCGGCTCGTGCCGCCGCCTGCAGCCACGGCCGGATGTTCGCGTCGTGATCCAGCCGGGAGACGACCACCTCGTCGCCCGCGCGCCAGCCCGGGGCCAGGGCGTTCGCGAGCCGGTAGGTGAGCGTCGTCATGTTCGGGCCCAGGATCACGCCCTCGGCGCTGCCGCCGGTCAAGTCGGCGACCGCCTGCCGGCACGCGGCCACCAGCTGGTCCGAGCGGCGGCTGGCCGGGAACGCGCCCCCGGTATTGCCGATCCCGGTCCGGTAGGCGGCGCTGATGGCCTCGATCACGACGGCCGGGGCCTGGGTTCCCGCCGCCCCGTCCAGGTAGGCGTACCCGTCGGCGAGCGCCGGGTAGGCGGCCCGCGCCGCGGCGACATCAAATGCCATTCAGGGCACGTCCCGTAGCTCGCCGGCCTGCTGCGCGTCGCCCATGCGGTACCTCGCTCCGTCGTCGGGTCCGGCGGGCCCGCGGCGGCGTGGTCAGAGCAGGCGGCCGGAGGCCCGCAGCAGCGCGGCCCAGACCGGGCTGTCCTCCACCGGGGCGGGCCCGACTCCGACGGCGAGGTTACCGTGCCCGTGCCCGCCGCGATGCGCCGCGGTGCCCGGCGTGGCGGCGCAGCTCGCGGCGGGATGACGGGCGGTCCGGCTGCTGGCAACCGGCCGGTCCAGGTCCTCCGGCAGGTCGAGCGGCAGCTGCGGCAGCCCGGCCCGCCACCCGGCGGCCAGCGTGTCCGGGTCGGCCGGGCAGTAGTCCTTGCCCAGTGAGCGAGCGAGATCCCAGGCGTGCAGGTGCCATTCGGCACAGACCGCCCCGAGCATCCCGCCGGCCGTCACCAGCGTGTCCCGGTACCGGTGATGCGGAAGGTTCCACACCGCCGGGATCCGCTGCGCGTAGGCCCGGGCGGACGCGGCGAACGCCCGGATGTGCTCAGGCCCGGTGCCATCGGGCAGCGCGGCGAGCTCGGCGGCGTTCTGCCGGGCCATCTTGCGCGCGAGGCTGTCCGGGTGAGCGCCGGTGGCCATGAGCCGCGCCATCCGGCTGTCCGGAGCATCGTCCAGGTACTCGTGGAAGTCATCGGCCATGCACCTCAGATGCCCGGCCAGGTCGGCGGCCCGCCACTCCGGGCAAGGGGTCACCGCGGACCACGCATCCTCGGCAAAGCGCACGGCCAACTCGCAGATAACGGTCACGCCCGCGTGGTACGCCGCGAGCGCCCTACCAGGTGCCCAGCTCGACATGGACTCCCCCGAATCCCTGCGCTCCACGGTTTCTCCCTGACAGCCCGCCGGGACTGTCTTTCGCTCCCGGGGCTAGCCAGGGTGCCAGAGTACGCCGGCCGCCGCTACCCCGAGCCAGGTATGCGTTTCTCGGGATCCGCCCATCAGGGCGCCCCGGACCACGAATCGGGCAGTTCGCGACAGGGAACGCCGATGGGAACGCGGCCAGAAAATGAGGTGACAGGCTGGCGGCCGGCGCTTAGCGTCAGGCTAATGCCAGCCGTGCCGGTTCCTGTCAGCGTGCGCGGCTCCGCCGGGGGATCGCCTCTTGCTGCCCTGCTGCGGACCCGCAGCTATCTTCGCCCCTACCGGTGGCGGCTGGTCTTCATGGTGGCGGCGGCCTGCACGGCGGCAGGCTCCGAGATCGCGGTGCCGCTGCTCACCAAGTCCGCGATCGACCGCGCCATCGCCCATGCCAACGCGGGCCTGCTGGTCCTGCTCGGCACGGCCGCGATCGGGCTCGGCGCGGCCCAGGCGATACTGAACTTCCTCCGCCGCTGGGTCCAGGCCAGGGCGGTGACCGGGATGGAACGCGCGATGCGTGATGATCTCTACGCGCACCTGCAGCGGCTCGAACCGGGCTTCCACGATGACTGGCAGTCGGGGCAGCTGCTGTCGCGCGCGACCACGGACCTGTCGGCGATCCGCCGGTTCGCGGGGTTCGGCATCGTCTTCTTCATCACCAACATCGCCACGTTCACGGTGG
>JAIRTY010000781.1 GCA_031254715.1 Nocardiopsaceae bacterium
CACCGGCTCACTCGATGCCCTGCGTGCCCGCGTCTACACCACCCTGCTGCTTGGCCAGCCCATCGCGGCGCTCCGTGCACAGCTGCTCGCGGACGCCGCCAGGCAAGGCCCGGCCGGCCCGGATGGAACCCGAGGCGCACCTGGCACGCCGGCGGGGGCCCGGCCCGAGGCCGGCGGTGCCGCGGACGCCGCCCGCGAGCAGCGCCCCGGTTGCTACCCACCAGGCAGTCCGGGCCTGGACTGGCCGGTCACAACCGGCCTCGGCCCGCTGGGCCGCCCGAGCGCCCTTGGCGCGCACCCGGTGCCTGGCATTCCCGGGCCCGGCTGGCCGGGCCCGGGAGGGTCGGTGAACCTGACCATGCCGCTGGCCACCTGGCTCGGTGGCAGCGGCGCGCCCGGCGAGGCTGCCGGGTTCGGGCCGATCCCGGCCACAGACGCCCAGGCGCTGGCCGCACTGGCGGGTGCCCGACCGGGCAGCCGCTGGTGCATCACGCTGACCGGCCAGGACGGCGGCGCCCTGGCCCACGGCTGCGCCCGTATCCACCCCGGCGGTACCAGTCCCGGCAGCAGCCGTCCCGGCGATGCCGGCCGGGTGCCCGGCTGGGTACTGACCGTTTCCATCCGGGCACTCGCCTACCAGACCTGCTCCCACGAGCGGGAAAGCAGCAGCTACCGTCCCTCGCCCGGGCTTGGCCACCTGATCACGGTCCGGCAGCGGCGATGTTCATTCCCCGGCTGCCGCCACCCCGCCATCCGCTGTGACCAGGAACATACCGTGCCGTTCGGCAATGGCGGGAGGACGTGCGAATGCAACCTCGCCCCGCTGTGCCGTCGGCATCATCGCGCGAAACAGGCTCAGGGCTGGCACCTTGACCAGCCCGAACCCGGCGTCATGAGCTGGACGCTGCCGCATGGCCGCCGGTACCGCACCGGACCGCAGCCCTACCCAGGGGACGGCCGGGGGCCATAGCGCCGCTTCAGGCGGGGTGCTCTTGCCGGTCGGCAGCCCACTCGGTGTGAAAGGCCCCGGCGGCGTCGGTGCGCTGGTAGGAGTGCGAGCCGAAGTAGTCGCGCAGGCCCTGGATGAGCGCAGCGGGCAGCCGGGGCCGGCGGAGGCCGTCGTAGTAGGCGAGCGAGGACGCGAACGCGGGCGCGGGGATGCCCGCCTGCGCCGCCTGGGCGACCACCCGCCGCCAGCTGTCCACGCCGTCGCGGACCGCCGCCGCGAAGTACGGCGCGACGAGCAGGCTCGGCAGCGCCGGGTCCTCGTCGTAGGCGGCGCGGATGCGGTCGAGGAAGCGGGCCCGGATAATGCAGCCGCCGCGCCAGATGGTGGCCATCGCGCCCCGGTCGACGTCCCACCCGTACTCCGAGCTGCCGGCCGCGATCTGGTCGAAGCCCTGCGCGTAGGCGACCACCTTGGAGGCGTACAGCGCCCGCCGGACGTCGTCGGTGAACGCCTGGGGATCGCTGACTCCGAGGTCGGCGCTCTCCCCGCCGAAAACCGTTCGCGCGGGTTCGCGCTGCTGCGTATGGCCGGACAGTGAGCGGGCAAACGTGGCCTCGGCGATGCCGGTGATCGGCACCCCGAGATCGAGCGCGCTCTGCACGGTCCAGCGGCCGGTGCCCTTCTGCTCGGCCTGGTCGAGCACGATGTCGATGAACGGCTTGCCGGTGGCGGCGTCGGTGTGGGCGAGCACGTCGGCGGTGATCTGGATCAGGTAGGAGTCCAGGTCGCCCTCGTTCCAGGTGCGGAAGATCTCGCTGAGCTGGCCCGGCGCCGCGGCCAGGCCGGCCCGCAACACGTCGTACGCCTCCGCGATCAGCTGCATGTCGGCGTACTCGATGCCGTTGTGGACCATCTTGACGAAGTGGCCGGCGGCGTCCGGGCCCACGTGGGTGCAGCAGGGCGTGCCGTCGACCTGGGCGGCGATCGACTCCAGGATCGGCCCGAGCCGCTGATAGGACTCCGCGGAGCCGCCGGGCATGATGCTCGGCCCGTTCAGCGCCCCCTCCTCGCCGCCCGAGACGCCGCAGCCCACGAAGTGCAGGCCGTCGCGGCGCAGCGCCGCCTCCCGCCGCCGGGTATCGGTGTAGTGGGCGTTGCCGCAGTCGATCACGATGTCGCCCGGTTCGAGCAGCGGGGTGAGCTCGCCGATCACGGCGTCGGTCGGCTCGCCCGCCTTGACCATGATGATGACCGCGCGCGGCCGCCGGAGGCTGGCCACGAAGTCCGCCATGGACTCGGACGGCACGAACGTGCCCTCGTCCCCGTGCTCCTTGACCAGGCTGCGGGTGCGTTCCGGGGAACGGTTGTGCAGGGCGACGGCATGCCCGTGCCGGGCCAGGTTGCGAGCCAGGTTCCGGCCCATCACCGCTAGGCCGGTGACGCCGATGTCCGCCTGGGACTGGGTCACGGGTGGCACCTCCTCCTCGGCGGGGCCGCCGGCCTGCCCGTCGCCCCCCGGCTCCCAACCTAGCCGGGGAGCGGGGCCCGCCGCGGCGGCGGGCATGGGATGCTGAGGCGCATGGGACGCCGGTTCAGTCAGGTGGACGTGTTCGGGTCGGAGCGCTACCGGGGGAACCCGGTCGCCGTGGTGCTCGACGGCGAGGGACTGTCCGCCGAGCAGATGCAGCAGTTCGCGAACTGGACGAACCTGTCGGAGACGACGTTCGTGCTCCCGCCGGCCGCACCGGGCGCGGACTACCGGGTCCGCATCTTCACCCCCTCCACCGAGATGCCGTTCGCCGGTCACCCCACCCTGGGCACCTGTCATGCCTGGCTGACCGCCGGGGGGCAGCCGCGCCAGCCCGGGGTGATCACGCAGGAGTGCGGCGCCGGACTGGTCAGGCTCCGGCAGACGGGCGCAGAGCCGACGGGCACAGGCCCTGCGGGCGCGGGGGCGACGGGCGCGGGGGCGGCGGGCGCGGGAGGAGACGGTGCCCGGCTCGCGTTCGCGGCACCGCCGGTGCTGCGCGACGGCCCGGTGGACGAGCCGCTGCTGGCGCAGATCGCGTCGGTGCTGGGGATCGGCCGGGCGGACATCGTCGACGCCTCCTGGGCCGACAACGGGCCCGGCTGGGTGGCGGTGCTGCTGGGGGACGCCGACGCGGTGCTCGCCCTCCGCCCCGGCCAGACCGACCTGGACCTCGGCGTCGTCGGCCCGTACCCGGCCGGGTCGCCGGCCGCGTTCGAGGTGCGGGCCTTCTTCCCGGCGGGCGGCATCACCGCCGAGGACCCGGTCACCGGGAGCCTGAACGCGGCGCTCGCGCCGTGGCTGCTGGCGACCGGGCGGGCTGAGGCGCCCTACCTGGTGAGCCAGGGCACCGCGCTCGGCCGGGCGGGCCGGGTCCACATCTCCCGCGACGACGACGGCACGATCTGGGTCGGGGGCGCGACCGTCAGCTGCGTATCCGGTGAGGTGGAACTCTAGCCGGGCGCCGGCGCTATCAGCCCGGCGGCCGCGGCGGCCGGAGCCGGGCTTCCCGGTGCCATCGGCCGCGGCCCGGCTCCGGGGAGCCGGCATCACCCGGGCGTTCCCCTCCCGGGGGGACGCGGGGCCGGGCGCCGCCCCCTATCGTCACCAGCACGGCGGGTGCACGGGACGTGACCGCGAGTACGCGGCTGACCGGCAGGCGACATCCGGCACCCGGCCGCCGGAGGCGCGCGATGACAGCAGAACGGCTCCCCGACCGCACCGTCCTCACGCCGCTGGCCGCGTTCACTGGCGCTACCCGGATAGCCGTGCAGGGAATGCTCGGCGTCGGGGACCCGGCCGCGGACTACACCGGGATCGCCCTCCTGAGCGGGCACCTTGCCGCCATGGGGGTGACCGTCTACCCGCGGGCAGCCGCCGGCCAGCCGGGCGCGGACCGCCAGCTGCGGGCCGCGTGCCTCGGCCAGGTCCGCAGCGTCGCGTGGGCGCTCCGGCTGCTCGAATGCCAGCTGTCCGGCGAGGCCCGCGCGGCCGCCCTGCCAGCTTCGGCGCCGCTGGCAGCGCTGGCGCTGCGGCTGGGCAGCTACTGGCAGGTGGAGCGGGCCCTGGTCAGCTGGCTGGAGCAGCGGCTTGCCGATGACGAGCGGGAGGATCTGGCGGACAGGTACCGGCGCGCGCTTGACCGTGCGCCCACCCGCCCGCACCCGTGGTGCCCCCGCTCCTGGCCGCTCCGGCACGTCGCCTTCTGGCTGCATGGCCGCTGGGACCGCGTGCTCGACACGGTCGACGCGCGGCCCGGCGCTGGCCGGCGTCTCCTGTCCTGACGGGCGGGGCGGTGCGGTGCCTCAGTTCGCCGTGGCCGCGACGCGGGCGGGGACGGCCTGCGGATTGACGATCAGGACGTGGCTGCGGGCGTGCCGCCACAGTTCCCGGCTGGCACTGGCGTCCATCAGGGCCGGGATGCCGCCGCGGGCCGGGGCGCCGATCACGATGGTGCTGGCTCCGACCCGGTTGGCGTGCTCGGCGACCAGGCGCCCGGCGGAGCCGTGGCCGGTGGCCCGGAGCAGCACGTGGCCGGTGGCCGGGATGCCGCGGGCGGCCAGTTGCGCCAGCTGGCCGGCGACCGCGGACCGGGCAGCCGCCCGGCTCTCGCCGTCGGCCGCGGTATCGCCAGCCACCGCTGGCTCCTGGGCGTGGACGACGTCGACCGGCTGCCCCGTGGCGGTGGCCAGGCGTGCCGCAGCCTCAGTTACGAGGGAGGCGACGGGGGAGCCGTCGATGGCCGCGACGATCACCCGCTGCGCTCCGGAACGGTCAGCTGCGGCACCGGCGGTTGCGGCAGGGGTACCGTCCGCCGTGACGGTCTCGGTCGCCGGCCCCGCCGCGTCTGGCGCCGCCGCCTCGCCGGCCGCCA
>JAIRTY010000205.1 GCA_031254715.1 Nocardiopsaceae bacterium
GTTTTTTCTTCCCCGCCCGCCCGCCGTCGTGCCCCCCCGCCCCGGCCCCCTCCGGGGGGGGGGGGGGGGTCCGCCCCCCCGAGCCAGCACCGACCGGGGGCCATCCCCCTGGGCGGGCACCGAAGTCGACGGCCGGGCGGACCTGGCTCAGCTGCCAGCGGTCCCCGGCGTCCTCACGGCCACCGACATCCTGGCGACCGGCCACCACATCGCGGCCTGGCAGGAGCCGTCCGGCGCCATCGGCTGGCCGGACGGGCACACCGATGCGTGGAACCACATCGAGTGCGCGATGGCGCTGTCGGCGTGCGGGCTGACCGCCCCGGCCCGGCGTGCCTACGACTGGGTGGCCGGAACGCAGCGGCCGGACGGGTCCTGGCCGAAGCAGACCGTGGCCGGGGTGATCACCGATCCCGCCGCCGAGAGCAACCAGGTCGCCTACATCGCCACCGGCGTCTGGCACGAGCTGCTGGTCACCGGCGACGAGGAGTTCGCCCGGCGGATGTGGCCGGTGGTCAGGCGCGCCACCGGGTTCGTGCTCGGGCTGCGGACCCGCCGCGGCGAGATCGCCTGGGAACGAGCCGCCGACGGCGCCGCGGCCGGCTACGCGCTGCTGACCGGCTGCTCCAGCATCTACCAGAGCCTGCGCAGCGCGACGGCGCTGGCCGAGCACATGGGCGAGCCGCAACCGGACTGGGAGCTGGCCGCCAGCCAGCTCGGTCACGTGGTCGCCTGCCATCCGGAAGCGTTCGCCGACAAGAGCAGGTTCTCGATGGACTGGTACTACCCGGTGCTGGCGGGACCGGTGCGGGGGCCAGCGGCCGGGGAGCGGGTGGCAGCGGGCTGGTCCCGGTTCGTGGTCCCGGGCCTGGGCGTGCGCTGCGTGAGCGACGAGCCGTGGGTGACCGGGGCCGAGACCTGCGAGCTGGTCCTCGCCCTGGCCGCGATCGGCGAGACCGGCCGGGCCCAGGAGCTGCTGCGGCAGGTCCAGCACCTGCGGGACGGCGACGGCGGCTACTGGACCGGCTGGCAGTTCGCCAACCGGGCGCACTTCCCGGCCGAGCGCAGCAGCTGGACAGCGGCGGCCATGATCCTCGCCGCCGACGGCCTCTCCGGGGCCACCGGCGGGTCAGGGCTGTTCCGCGACGCCGGCACGGCTGGCGCCGCCATGCCGCCCGCCGACCCGGCCGCCTGCGGCTGCGCCGTCATCACCCACGGCTGACCCGCCCAGGCTGAGCCGGCTGATCACGGAAATGCGGCCTGGTCAGCCGATGCCGTCGGCGGTGCGTTCCAGGAGGCGGAGCGAGCCGGTGACGCTGACCTCGGTAAACGCGCCGGATGCGAGGGCACGGCGGTAGACGCGGTAGGGCGCCTGGCCGCCGTCGGCCGGATCGGGGAACACGTCGTGGATCGCGAGCGCGCCGCCCCGGGTGATCAGGGGCGCCCAGCCCTCGTAATCGGCGGTGACCGCGGCGTCGGTGTGCCCGCCGTCGATGAACAGCATCCCGAGCGGCGGCCCCCAGAGCGGGGCGACATCGGCCGACCTGCCCACGATCGCGATCACCTCATCCTCCAGGCCGGCCGCGGCCAGCGTGGCCCGGAAGTGCGGCAGCGTGTCGAGCCGGCCGGTGCGCTGGTCCACCAGCCCGGGATCGTGGTACTCCCAGCCGGGCTGGTTCTCCTCCGAGCCGTGGTGGTGATCAACCGTGATCACGTGCCGGCCCGCCTGCCGCACCGCGGCGGCGAGGTAGATGGTGGACTTGCCGCAGTAGGTGCCGACCTCCAGCACCGGGCCGGCGGCGGCGTACGCGGCGGCGGCCCGGTACAGGGCGAGCCCTTCGGCCGGCGGCATGAACCCAGTGGCGGCCTCGGCCGCCGCCCGGAGCCGTTCCGGCATGGGCGGGGCGGAGCCGCCGGGTGCGGCGCGGGCGCCGGTGTCTGCCATGGTGGAATCCTGGACCCGTCTGGTGTCGGCCGTGGATGGCCCGATCATGCCAGCAGACGGCACCAGGCGACAGGCCGGACAGCAGGACCGGACAGCAGGAGGAGTGCACGTCATGAGGGTGGTAGTCGACCGGGACCTGTGCGAGGCCAACGCGGTGTGCGCCGGGCTGGTCCCGGAGGTGTTCGACGTGGACGATGACGACGAGCTGCACATCCTGGTGGACGAGGTGCCGGCGGCGCTCGCTGACGGGGTCCGCCGCGCGGTCCAGTCCTGCCCCAAGACCGCCCTGCGGCTGGCTGAGTGACCCGGCCGGCTGAGTCACCGGCTGGCTGAGTCACCGGCCCGCGGGCTCACTCCGGCGGCGGCTCTGTGACCCGGCCGAGGAACAGTGGCAGGCCGGTCCCGGTATCGGTGATCGCGAAGAGGAACGGGCGGTCCACGGTCAGAACGGTTACCTCGCCGCCGGTCATAGCGGCAGCGACGGCGACCGCGGTGGTTGCCGCCGCGGCCTCCGTTCCGTGCTCGTCCACGTCGATGAAGGCAGAGTGCGCCACCACGCCCAGGCGCAGCCGCTCCGCCTCGGTGATCGCGCCGAAGTCGGCCTGGCCGCCGAACGCGTCGGTGACCCCGAGCCCGCGCAGCACCGGCACCAGGTCGTAGCCGGCCTGCTGCCGGAACCTCGGCAGCGCCAGCCGGACGCGTTGCGGCTGCGCGCCCGCCACCAGCCCGGCCAGCCCGGCCGCGGCGATCCGGTCCTGGCACGGCCCGAACTGGCCGGGCTGGCCGTCCGGCAGGATCACCGTCATCGCCAGCCGCCTGCCCCGATAGGGCAGCACCACGGCCTGGTACCCGTCTGCCCGCAGGTACCTCATCCGGGCGGTGAGGTGCATCAACGGCACGGTCAGCGTCCGGCCCGGGTCTGGATAGAACTGCCCGCCGGCCGTTGCCCGGGCCGGGAACGGGTGCTCCCAGGCGGCCTTGAGATAGACCGCGCTGGCGAGCACCAACCTGGTGGCAGCCGTGACCGACCCCGGGCCAAGCACGTTCGGGATCTTTCCGGCGGTCTGTTTCCCGATGAGCTCGTTAATCTCCTGCCGCGCCTGTCCCGGGGCGCGGGAGAAATCGGCGTCGCGGACCGCGGCGCCGAGGCCGGTGAGCGTGCGGCTGAATTCCGGCCGCACCGGCAGCCCGGCCTGCACCCATATCGTGTACGGATCGCGGAACGTCAGCTCGTCGCCGGGCGCCGCTGGCGCGCCTGGGGCCGCGGGGGATTGCTCTCCCGGGCCAGCACCCAGCAGCCGCAGCCCGTCGCCGGCCGCCGCCGGGCTGGCCAGCCGGAGCGCGGCCGCCAACTGGTCGGCGGTGCTGCCGCGGGCGCCTAGCAGCGCCATCAGCAGCGCGGCAGCGACGCTCACCGGGGAGAACACCGTGTTCCCTGAGCCGCCGCCGAGCGCCTGCAGCAGCGTGCCGCCGAACGAGTCGAAGGCGCGGGCCGCGCTGTCCCCCGGGCCGGCCATCATGCCCGCCTGTGTTCCGGCGGGGGGCCTGCGGCGGCGTCCCCCCTGGCCAGCCGCGCCAGCGCCTCGGCCAGGACCGGTTCCTGCTTGCAGAACGCGAAGCGCACCTGCGACCGCCCCGCCTCCCGGTTGTCGTAGAAGACCGAGTTGGGGACGGCGACCACTCCGCAGCGGTGCGGCAGGTCCCGGCAGAACTGCAGGCCGTCGTCATACCCGAGCGGCCGGACGTCGGTGGTGATGAAGTAGGTCCCGGCCGGCCGGTACACCTCAAAGCCGGCCTCGGCCAGGCCCGCGCACAGGAAGTCGCGCCGCGGCAGCAGCCCGGCGCTGACCGAGTGGTAATAGGAGTCGGGCAGGCTGAGTGCCTCGGCGACGGCGTACTGGAACGGCCCGCCGGAGACGTAGGTGAGGAACTGCTTGGCGGTCTTGACCGCAGTCACCAGGTCGGGGCTGCCGGTCGCCCAGCCGATCTTCCAGCCGGTGAACGAGAACGTCTTCGCCGCCGAGCTGATGGTGACGGTCCGCTCGGCCATGCCGGGCAGGGTCACGATCGGCACATGCGTGCCGTCGAACACCATGTGCTCGTACACCTCGTCCGAGACCACCAGCAAGTCGTGCTCGCGGGCGATCGCGGCCAGTTCCGCCAGCTCGGCGGGCGTGAACACGGCGCCGGTCGGATTGTGCGGAGTGTTCAGCAGGATGAGCCTGGTGCGGCTGGTGACGGCGGCCCGCACCGCTGCCAGGTCCGGCCGGAAACCGGGCGGGCGCAGCGTGACCGGCACCCGCACCCCGCCCGCCATGGCGATGCCGGCCGCGTAGGAGTCGTAGTAGGGCTCGAACGCGATCACCTCGTCGCCCGGTTCCAGCAGCGCCAGCAAGGCGGCGGCGATCGCCTCGGTGGCCCCCGCGGTGACCAGGACCTCCGCGTCCGGGTTGAGGTCGAGGCCGTAGAAGCGCTTCTGGTGCGCGGCGACCGCCTGTCGCAGTTCCGGGATGCCGGGACCGGGCGGGTACTGGTTGCCCCGCCCGGCCAGGATCGCGTTCGCGGCCGCCTCGGCGACCTCGCGCGGCCCATCCTTGTCGGGAAACCCCTGGCCCAGGTTGACCGAGCCGGTGGCGGCCGCGAGCGCGGACATCTCGGCGAAGATCGTGGTGCCCATTCCGGCCAGCCGGGAATTCAGCAGTGCTCGCTTCACCCAGCCATGCAATCACGACCGCACAGCGGCGCGGGCCGGCGCCCGGTGTGAGCTAGCCTGCGGTCATGCGGATCGCCCTGTGCCAGCTACCGGTGAGCCCGGAGCCAGCGGTCAACCTCGACCGGGTGCGGGAGGCCCTGGCTACCGCCGCGCGGCAGGGGGCCGGGCTGGCAGTGTTCCCGGAGGCGACACAGCTGAGGTTCGGCAGCGACCTGCGGGCCGCGGCCGAGCCGCTCGACGGCCCGTTCGGCAAGGGACTGGCGGAGGCCGCCCGCAGCGAAGGGGTCGCGCTGGCCGCCGGGGTGTTCGAGCCAGCGCCCGGCGGGCGGGTCTACAACACCACGGTCGCCTACGATGCGGCGGGCTCTCTGGTCACGGCCTACCGCAAGATCCACATGTTCGACGCCCTGGGAGAGCAGGAGTCGGCGGTGGTGGCGCCCGGTTCGCAGGTGGTGACAGCCGATCTGGCCGGGATCCGCACCGGGTTCCTGACCTGCTACGACATCCGCTTCCCGGAACTGGCCCGGGCGCTGGTAGCGGACGGGGCCGGGCTCATCGTGGTGCCGTCGGCGTGGGCTGCGGGGCTGTTCAAAGAAGAGCACTGGGTCACGCTGGTGCGCGCCCGGGCGATAGAGAACACGGTCTGGGTCGCGGCGGCCGGCCAGGTCCCGGACCTGTCTGCGCCGCGGACCAGGGCGCCGACCGGGATCGGCCGCAGCATGCTGGTGGACCCAATGGGCACCGTGCGGGCCGACCTGGGCCCGGCACCGGGAGTGACGGTCGCCGAACTCGACCCCGGCTACACCGCGCAGGTCAGGCAGACCCTGCCAGCCCTGGCCCACCGGCGCGCTGACCTGTTCGGCCGCTAGTTCAGGGCGAGCCGGGCTGAAGACGCATCGCGCACGGCGTTGCGCAGGCTCTCCATTTCGTCGTCACTCACGCACTCGAGGAACCGGCGCATGGTGACCCGTTCATCCCCGCCGGACCGCAGCGCCTCCGTCATCAGCCGTGCGTCATGCGCCTCGCGGGCCTCCGCCGGCCAGTAGCGCCAGGCGCGGCCGTGCTTGTCGCGCCGGAGCACGCCCTTGCGGTGCAGGATGTCCATGACCGTCATCACGGTGGTGTAGGCGACCGGCCGGTTGTAGTGCAGCCGTTCCCTTACCTCGCGGACCGCGCACGGGTCGTGCGCCGCCCACATGACTTCCATGATCGCGGCTTCGAGCTCACCGAACTCGCGCACTGTCGCCACCTCCGACCGTCATGAAAGCACGAGGTCACGGGTTTCCCCAGCGGGCGGGCCAGGCGCGGAGAAGAAAACAACGCCCCGGACAGAATTCATTACCCAGGTGGAAGGGCATTTGCCACATTGGGCACCCCAGGCACGCCCGTTACGCCGACGGCCGCCGCTGGCGGCACTGTGACCTGCCTCTCACCGCGAGGAGGACCCCGCTGGCCAGAGGATCATGGTGGCACGAGCCCGGCCGCCGAAATCCGCCAGCCGGGTAGCCTTGGACGGGGCAATCAGAAGTTCCGAACACTGGAAGAGGCGATGTCGGCCGTGCCTCCTGAGCCGCCGCAGGCATCATCCGGGCAATCCGCTGACCGCAGCGGCGCGGCCGGGCAGCAGCCCTCACCACCCGCCGACTTCGGGCCGAACGAATGGCTCGTTGACGAGCTCTATCAGCGTTACCTCGCCGACCCCGGGTCGGTGGACATGGCCTGGTGGAACTTCTTCGCTGACTACCAGGCCGGAGCGCAGCAGGCGCCGCCGGCTCCGCAGGCGCCCGCCCAGCAGGGACCGCAGGCCGGCGGGCAGCAGGCCGCGCAGGCCGCGTGGACGGCCACGGCGCCGGCTGGCACTCCGCCGCGCGCCGACGGCGGCCACGGCCCGGCCGCCACGGCGACGGGCGCGGCGGCACCGGCCGCAACCCCGGCGGCGGCACCGCCGGCCGGGGCGGCACCGCCGGCCACGGCGCCGCCAGGACCGGCCGGCACCGATCAGGTGCGGCTGCGCGGCGCGGCCGCCAGGACCGCCGTCAACATGGCGGCCAGCCTCGCGATGCCGACCGCGACCAGCGTCCGGACGGTCCCCGCCAAGCTGCTCATCGACAACCGGATCGTGATCAACAACCATCTCGGCCGCGGGCGCGGCGGGAAGGTCTCCTTCACCCACATCATCGGCTACGCCATGGTGCGGGCACTGGCCACCGTGCCGGTGATGAACGACGCCTACGCCGAGGCCGACGGCAAGCCGGCCGTGGTTCATCCGGAGCACGTCAACCTCGGGCTCGCGATCGACGTGGCAGGCCGGGACGGCTCGCGGCAGCTGCTCGTGCCCAACCTCAAGGCCGCCGAGACGCTGGACTTCCGCCAGCTCTGGATGGCCTACGAGGACGTGGTCCGGCGGGCGCGGAACGGCAAGCTGGCGGTCGAGGACTTCGCTGGCACCTCGATCACGCTCACCAACCCCGGCACGATCGGTACCGAGCACTCGGTGCCGCGGCTGATGCCGGGCCAGGGCTGCATCGTGGGCGTCGGCGCGATGGAGTACCCCGCCGCCTACCAGGGCGCATCCGAGGAGACGGTGACGCGGCTGGCCATCAGCAAGACCGTGACGCTCACCTCGACCTACGATCACCGGATCATCCAGGGCGCGCAGTCAGGTGAGTACCTGCGCCGCGTCCACCAGCTGCTGCTGGGCGAGCACGGGTTCTACGATGAGATCTTCGCGGCCCTGCAGATCCCGTACGAGCCGGTCCGCTGGGTCCGGGACATCCCGGCCGGGCACGAGGACGACATCGCCAAGTCCGCCCGGGTGGTCGAGCTGATTCACGCCTACCGGGTCCGCGGCCACCTGATGGCCGACACCGACCCGCTGGCTTACAAGCAGCGCAAGCACCCGGACCTGGACATCAACCAGCACGGACTGACGCTGTGGGACCTGGAGCGAGAGTTCCCCACCGGCGGGTTCGGCGGCCAGCCGCTCATGCAGCTGCGGGACATCCTGGGCGTGCTGCGCGATTCCTACTGCCGCACCGTCGGCGTCGAGTACATGCACATCCAGAACCCAGCGGAACGTTCCTGGATCCAGGACCGGGTTGAGCACGGCCACGGACGGCCCGGCCACGACGAGCAGATGCAGATCCTGTCCCGGCTGAACGTGGCCGAGGCGTTCGAAATGTTCCTGCAGACCAAATACGTGGGGCAGCGCCGGTTCTCGCTGGAGGGCGCGGAGTCGCTCATCCCGCTGCTGGACGCGGTGCTCACGGAGGCCGCCAGGGAGCAGATGCACGAGACGGTGGTGGGCATGACCCACCGCGGCCGGCTGAACGTGCTCGCCAACATCGTGGGCAAGTCCTACGCGCAGATCTTCGGCGAGTTCGAGGGCAACCTGGATCCCCGCACCGCGCACGGGTCCGGCGACGTCAAGTACCACCTGGGCGCCGGGGGCACCTTCACCGCCGCCGACGGCGCCACGATCCGCACCTCGCTGGTCGCCAACCCCAGCCACCTGGAGGCCGTGAACCCGGTGGCGGAGGGCGTCGCCCGCGCCAAGCAGGACCTCATCGACATGGGTGAGCCCGGGTTCACGGTGCTGCCGGTGCTGGTGCACGGTGATGCGGCGTTCGCCGGCCAGGGCGTGGTGGCGGAGACGCTGAACCTGTCCCAGCTGCGCGGGTACCGGACCGGCGGGACCATCCACATCGTGGTGAACAACCAGGTCGGCTTCACCACCGACCCGCAGCAGGCCCGGTCAAGCGTCTACTCCACCGATGTCGCGCGGATGATCCAGGCGCCGATCTTCCACGTCAACGGGGACGACCCGGAGGCGGTGGTGCGGGTCGGCCAGCTCGCGTTCGCCTACCGCCAGACGTTCCACAAGGACGTCGTGATCGACATGATCTGCTACCGGCGGCGGGGGCACAACGAGGCGGACAACCCCTCGTTCACCCAGCCGCTGATGTACGACCTCATCGACGCCAAGCGCTCTACCCGCAAGCTCTACACCGAGAGCCTGATCGGGCGCGGCGACATCACGATGGAAGAGGCGGAGCAGGCGCTGCGCGACTACCAGCAGCAGCTGGAGCGGGCGTTCACCGAGACCAGGGAGGCCGCGCGGCACCCGGCCGAGCCCGGCGCGGTGGTCCGGCCCGAGCCCGCCCCGCCGGAACGGATCGACCACGCCGGGACCCCGACCCCGATCAGCGAAGAGACGATCAAGCAGATCATCGACACCCAGCTGAACCCGCCGGCCGGCTTTACCGTGCACCCGCGGCTGCGGCCGCTGCTGCAGCGGCGGGCGACCATGGTGGCCGAGGACGCGGTCGACTGGGCGACCGGGGAACTGCTGGCGTTCGGCTCGCTGCTGATGGACGGCCGTGGCGTGCGGCTGGTCGGCCAGGACACCCGGCGCGGCACGTTCGGCCAGCGGCATGCCGTGCTGGTGGACCGGCACACCGGCGCGGAGTACGTGCCGCTGCGGCAGTTCAACGCTGGCAGCGCCAAATTCCACGTGTACGACTCGCTGCTGTCGGAGTTCGCGGCGCTCGGCTTCGAGTACGGATACTCGGTCGCCCGGCCGGACGCGCTCGTGTGCTGGGAAGCCCAGTTCGGGGACTTCGTCGACGGCGCGCAGACGATCATGGACGAGTTCATCAGCTCCGGCGAGCAGAAGTGGGGCCAGCTATCCGCGGTGGTGCTGCTGCTGCCGCACGGCTATGAGGGGCAGGGGCCCGATCACTCGTCGGCGCGGATCGAGCGCTTCCTGTCCCTGTGTGCCCAGGACAACATGACGGTGGCCTCGCCGAGCAGCCCGGCCAACTACTTCCACCTGCTGCGCTGGCAGGGGCTGTCGGACCGGCGCAAGCCGCTGATCGTCTTCACCCCGAAGTCGATGCTCCGGCTCAAGGCGGCCAGCTCCCCGGTCTCGGCGTTCACCAGCGGGTCGTTCCTGCCCGTCGTCGGTGACCAGGCCGGCACGGACCCGGCCGCGGTACGCCGGGTGCTGCTGTGCTCGGGCAAGATCTACTACGACCTGGCCGGCCAGCGCGCCAAGGACGAGCTGGAAGGCACCGCCATCATCCGGGTGGAGCGGCTGTACCCGCTGCCCGCCAGCAGGCTGCAGGCAGAGCTCGCACGTTACCCGGCCGCGGCCGAGGTGGTCTGGGTGCAGGAAGAGCCCGCCAACATGGGCGCCTGGCCCACGATGGCGGTCCGGCTGCCGGAAGTGCTTGGCCGGCCGGTCCGGCATATCGCGCTGCCGCCCAGTTCCGCGCCCGCCTCCGGCTCGGCGGTCGCCCACTCGGCCGAGCACCGCGCGGTGATCGAGGCCGCTTTCGAGGAGTGACCCAGGGCGCTCCGGCCGGCCTTGAGCCCGGCGGGCGGGTGTTCAGGCAGGTGGCCGGGGGATCCCGGCCGGCACGGAGTCAGGAGTTCAGGAGCAGCGGTGTACTTCACCGATCGGGGCATCGAGGAGCTCGCCGACCGGCGCGGCGGCGACCAGGTCAGTCTCGGCTGGCTGGCCGAGCGGCTACGCGAGTTCACCGACCTGAGCCCGGAGTACGAGGCAGCGGTGGACAACCTGGCGAGCTGGCTCGCCCGGCTCGATGACGAGGACGAGTAACCGGGCGAGCCGTAGCCGGGCGGGCCGCGAGCCGTAGCCGGGCCGCGAGCCGTGGCCGGCGCGAGCCGCGGCCTATCGCGATGCATCTTGACTTCTCACGATCGCGATATATCTTGTTCGTAGGACACCCGCAGGAGGAAGCCCGATGTCACGGTGGACCATCGATGCTCCGACGACCCTCGACTTCGACGGCATCGCAGCCCTGCGCGTGCGGGCGATCTCCGGCTCGGTCGCCGTGCTGAGCACCGATGAACGGCCCCGGCTGGACATCAGCCGGGTGACCGGCCAGCCGCTGCAGGTGACGCACGAGGGGGGCATCCTCACCGTCACCTACCCGGATCTGTCCTGGGAAGGCCTGCTCGGCTGGCTCCGCCCGGCGCAGCACTCGGCCGCCATCACCGTGATGGTCCCCAAGAACTGCCCGACCCAGCTCGGGGTGGTGAACGCCGTCGCCGTGGTCTCCGGCATCACCGCCCGCACCTCGGTCAAGAGCGTCGCCGGGAACATCACCCTGGACGGCGTGACCGGCGCCGTCGACGCGGACACCGTCTCCGGCGACGTGGAGGCGCAGGGGCTGGCGGGGCGGATCGGGTTCAAGTCCGTGTCCGGCGACCTGACCCTGGCCGACGGGTCGGTGGAGCGGATGGATGCGAAGTCCATCAGCGGCCGGGTGACCGCCGATGTCGACCTGATCCCGGACAGCCTGGTGCGGGTGACCACGATGTCCGGCGAGGTCACGATCAGGCTGCCCGCGTCGGCCAGCGCCAGGGTGGAGCTGAAGTCCGCGACCGGCCGGGTCCTGACCGAGTTCGGCGATATGGACTGCTCCCGGGTGCCGGGTGCCAACTCGGCGGCCGGGCAGCTCGGCTCCGGCTCTGGCAAGCTCTCGGTCACCACCGTGTCCGGGCGGGTCGCGCTGCTCGAGCGGCACGAGCCGTCACCGCCGCCAGCGGGCGGCACGCAACCGGAGGCTGATGCCCCGTGAGCCCTGTGTTCCGGCATGGCAGGCTGCGCCTCTATCTGCTCAAGCTGCTCGACGAGGCGCCCCGCCACGGCTACGAGGTCATCCGGCTGCTGCAGGACCGCTTCCTAGGCGTCTATTCGCCATCGCCAGGGACCATCTATCCGCGGCTGGCCCGGCTGGAAGAGGAAGGCCTGGTCACTCACGACGAGGCGGACGGCAGGAAGATCTACCGGATCACCGGCAAAGGACGCGCGGAGCTGGAGAGCCGGCTGGACGACCTGGCGGAACTGGAAGCAGAGCTCACCGCCTCGGTGCGCGACATCGCGCAGGAGGTCTCCGAGGACGTCCGGGAGACGGTCCGCAGCCTGCGCGAGGAACTGACCTGGGCCGTGCGCGACATCAGGGGCCCGCACGGCCCGCAAGCCCGGCCGCAGGGGACGCGCGGGCCAGCCGGGCCCGGTGACGGGCCTCCCCGCCAGCAGCGCGAGCGCGAGCAGGGACCGCGGGACCGAGACCGTGAGCCCGATGGCGAGCGCGACGCCGGGGATGAGCGGGACCGCGACCGCGAGCGGGGCCGTGAGCCCGGCGCCGAACGGGACCTCGAGGGTGAGCACGAGCGCGGGCGGCGCGGCGAGCACGCGGGATGGGGGCAGGGCCGCGGTTTCGAGGGCTGGGGAGGCTGGCAGGGCTGGTCAGACTGGTCGGAGTGGTGGGAGTGGCCGCACCGGCATGGCAGCCAGGGACAGCACGGGCGCTGGGGCGACCCGCGGGCCTATCGCGACATGGAACGAATGGCCCGCCGCTTCAGCCGGGAACTCCGCAGCGCGGCCTGGCAGGCCCAGGCAATCGGCGAGGATGCGGTCGCCAGCCTCCGCGACATCCTGGAAGACACCCTGGAACGCATCCGGACCGAGGTGTTCCAGGCCGGGCCCGGCCGCCAGGATGAGCCGCGCCAGCGTGGCGACTGATCACGGTCGCGCCAGGGTCCGCGCTACGGGGTGAACACGACCTTGCCGAAGACCTTGCCCTCGATCATGGCGGCGAAGCCGTCGCGGGCCTGGGTGAGCGGAACCACCCGGTCGATCAGCGGGCGGACACCGGTCTGCTCGCAGAACCGGATGAGCCGGCCGAGCTGATCGCGCGAGCCCATGGTGGTCCCGGTCACAGACAGCTGCAGGAAGAAGATCCGGTTCAGCTCGGCCGGCGGCGCCGGCCCGCTGGTGGCGCCGGCGATCACGATCCGGCCGCCCGGCCGCAGCGACCGCAGCGAGTGCCCCCAGGTGGCCTCGCCGACGGTTTCCATGACCGCGTCCACCCGTTCCGGCAGCCGCGCCCCGGCCGGGAATGCCTGATCGGCGCCCAGCTCGAGGGCGCGCTGCCGCTTCTCCTCGCTCCGGCTGGTGGCCCACACCCGGAAGCCGCCGGCCCGGCCCAGCAGGATCAGCGCGGTGGCCACCCCGCCGCCGGCGCCCTGCACCAGCACGGTTGAGCCGGGCTCGAGTTCCGCGCGGTCGAACAGCATCCGGTAGGCGGTGAGGTAGGCGGTGGGCAGGCAGGACGCCTCCTCGAAGCTGAGCGCGGCCGGCTTGGGCACCAGGTTCTGCCGCGGGACGGTGAGCTGCTGCGCGAACGTCCCGTCGTAGCGCTCGGACAGCAGCGACCGCTTCGGGTCGAGGGTCTCGTCGCCGGCCCCGGCCTGCGGGTCGCCCACCACCGCGTGCACCACGACCTCGTTGCCGTCGGCATCGGTACCGGCCGCGTCGCAGCCGAGGACCACCGGCAGCCGGTCGCGGCTGATTCCCACCCCGCGCAGGGTCCAGACGTCGTGATGATTGAGCGATGTGGCCCGGACGGCTACGGTCGTCCACCCGTCCGGCGGCACCGGCTCCGGGCGCTCGCCGACCTCCAGGCCGGACAGCGGGTTATCGGCATCGATGCGAGCAGCAGTCACGGCAAGCATGCTCGGCACCATAGCGGTTACCGGCCGTGCCGGTGATGCACAGGCCCGCCCGCCTGCGGAACCGCCGGTCGGGCGCGCTGGCTTGTGCGATACTCCTTCGTTGAACGCGGCCCCCACCCCCGCAACCGAGGAGCGGAGTGGATCTCACCTCCTATGCCGAGCTGGCGGTCCGGCTGGTGAACGCCGGCGGCTCCGGCGGCCTGGCAACACCCGCCGCCTATCTGGAGCTGACCGCTGACCGGCCTCACCTCGGCGGCCCGGTAACCCCGGCTGACCTGGACTCGCTCCGGCTGCTCCGGGACGAGCTGGCGCAGGTCTTCGCCTTAGCGGCCGGTAGCTCCGGCCCGGAGGCGGTCGGCCTGCTGAATGCCCTGCTGGCCAGGCATCCGGTTCACCCGCAGGTGTCCGGGCATGATGGACAGCCGTGGCATCTGCACCTGTGCGACAGCGGCAGTGCCGCCGACCGGTACGGGGCGGGCGCGGTGTTCGGGCTGACGGCCGTCGTCACGACGCTGGGCCCGGGTGCGCTCCGGGTCTGCGCGGCGGCTTCCTGCCAGGTCGTTTTCATCGACAGCAGCCAGGACGGGTCCGGGCGCCATTGCCCGCGCCACGGCCAGCCCCGGGCCATCGTCACCGCGCTCCGGGCCGGCCGGACCACCAGGCAGCGGCACGCGGCCCCGGTCGGGAGCGCATGACCCGGGTGAGCTGGGGATATGCCCCGAATGCCGGGGATGTCGCGGCCTGCCAGTGCGGGTCATCGCCGGAGCAATCCGTTAAAAGCCCTAGTCAGAGACGTGAGCTTGATACAAATTGTGGCGCGCGTTACCGGAATGAAGCCAAGTGCCTCTTCTCATGCTCCTTGACGATCATTACCATGAGCCCTACCTCACGGGCTTATGGCCCACGTATGCGAACCCTGGAAGAAGGTTCGGACCATGGCATCTGAGTCCTCCGTACCGTCTAGCGTCACCAGACCGGCTGACGTAGGCCTCAAACGGGAGATCGGGCTGATCGGCGGCACCTGGGCGTCTGAGACCTCGCTCATCGGCTCCGGCTGGCTGTTCGGCTCGTTCTACGCGGCAGCAGCTGTCGGGACCGCGGCCTTCGTCGGCTGGATCATCGCCGGCATCGTGGTCATCATCCTGGCGCTGGTCCACGCCGAGCTGGGCGCCATGTACCCGGTGTCCGGCGGCACCGCGCGGTTCCCGCACTTCGCGTTCGGCAGCGTGGCCGGCATCTCGTTCGGCTTCTTCTCCTGGCTGCAGGCGGTCGTGGTGGCGCCGGTCGAGTGCTACGCGGTGCTGACCTACGGCTCCTACTACTGGCCCAGCCTGCTCGACAAGAACGGGAACGCCACCGGGCTGGGCTTCCTGTGGACGGTCATCCTGATGGTGATCTTCACCGCGCTCAACTTCTTCGCGATGCGGCTGTTCAACCGGATCAACGCCGGCATCACCTGGTGGAAGATCGCGATCCCGGTACTGGCCATCATCTTCCTGTTCACCCAGTTCCATGCCAGCAACTTCGGCTCGCACGGCGGGTTCATGCCGTACGGGATCAAGGCGCTGTTCGGGGCGCTCCCGTCGGCAGGCATCATCTTCGCCTACCTCGGGTTCGAGCAGGCCGACCAGCTCGCCGGCGAGATCAAGAACCCGCAGAAGAACCTGCCGCGCGCGATCATCTTCGCGGTCCTGATCGCCGTCGTGATCTACTGCCTGCTCCAGATCGTGTTCATCGGCGCGCTGCGGCCGAACGACCTCGCGCACGGCTGGGCGGCGCTGGCCAACAACCAGGGCCTGCTCAGCGGTCCGCTCGCCTTCCTCGCCGGGGCGGTCGGGCTCGGCTGGCTGGCGACGGTGCTGCGGATCGACGCGTTCATCTCGCCCGGCGGCACCGGCCTGATCTACCTGACCTCCACCTCGCGGATCGGCTACGGCGTGGCCAGGAACCGGTACTTCCCGCAGATCTTCGCCAAGGTCGACAGCCGCGGCGTGCCGTGGGTCAGCCTGATCCTCGCGTTTGTGTTCGGCCTCGTCTTCCTGCTGCCGTTCCCGAGCTGGCACTCGCTGATCGCCCTGGTCACCTCGGCCAGCGTGCTGATGTACGCGGGCGCCCCGCTGTCGCTGGGCGCGCTGCGCAGGCAGGTACCTGACGCGCCCCGGCCGTACCGGCTGCCGGGCGCGGCGGCGCTCGCGCCGATCGCGTTCATCATCGCCAACCTGATCATCTACTGGTCAGGGTTCACGGTGCTCTGGAAGCTCGGCGTCTGCATCGTGGCCGGTTACATCCTGATCGGCATCTCGATGGCCTTCGACAAGGACCGGCCGCCGCTGGACTGGAAGGCGGCCCAGTGGCTGCCGGTCTACCTGATCGGCATGGGCATCATCTCCTGGCAGGGCCAGTACACCGGCGAGACCTCGAACGCGCCGCCGCTGGCAACCATGCGCATCCCGTTCTGGTGGGACATGGCCATCGTGGCGGTGTTCAGCCTGATCATCTACTACTGGGCGATGGCCGTCCGGGCACCGAGGGAAGAGGTCCTCGAGCTGGTGGGGCGGCAGTCCGCACCGGCGGAGGAGACGGCACCCGCCGCCTGACGGGCGCCTCCCGGCACAGCGGGGCCCCATCCCGGTCACGGGATGGGGCCCCGTCCCGTTGACCACGGGCCCGGCCGCTGCTACCCGCGGCGCCAGCCTGCCGGGCCTGCCGTGGCGCCCCGTGGCCGGTCAGGCACCCCGGGCGCGCCGGTACCGCGCCAGCACGGCGCCCTCGATCAGGCCCGGCGGCACCGGGCCGAACCGGCGGCTGTCCACCCCGCCCGCATCCGGGCTGGCTGACTCCAGCCACCAGCCCCCGGGCTCCCGGCGGACCGCCCGCTTGACGATCAGCAGGTCCGGCCGGCCGGGCTGGCGCGCCACCACCAGCCGCCCCGGGCGCACCCGCACCGTCCGGCCGGCCCGCACCGGACGGCGGACCAGCAGCCAGTCCCCGGGCCGCAGGACCGGCTCCATGGATCGCTCGGCCACCGCCACTCGCCACAGCGGCCAGCGCATTACCTTCCTCCGATCCTGTCCCGTGAGACACGCTGATCGCGGCCGGCATCGGGCCCGTCTCCTTTACCAGACCCGGACGATTGGGGTTTTTAGTTCATAGCGCCCATCTCTATCATCTGTTCCAGCGGCAGGGTAATGCGCCGGCCACTCAGCTGCCGGGAGGCCCGCCGATCCCTATGCCACTGCTTCCCCGCGCTTCATATTCCCGGCAGCCTGCCCTGACCTGGCCGGTGACCGCCGTTATCGGGACGAGGCCCGCTACGTTTCTCAGCCAGCGTAACGATCAGTTCCATCATCCCGGTTACGCGCGTACCGTACCCATATAGGACCGGGAGAGGCACATGGCAGCTGAGGCGGCATTACACCCACCGCGCGACTGCCAATGCCGGGCTATTGGCGGCAGGCGCTTACCTGATTCTCCTTTCTCCCGGAATCCCGGATTGGCGCGGCCGCTGGCACGGCTTTCGGCTGGTGATTCCACGAGAAGAGGTAGGCGATCATGGCTATGCACGAGGACGCGACACCCCTTGGCGGGTATGAGGCGTCGGACCGGCACCTGCGCAAGCGGATGGGGTTCACCCACCTGCTGTTCCTGTCGGTTGGTTCCATCATCGGGTCCGGCTGGCTGTTCGGGTCGCTGAAGGCCGCCTCCGTCGCCGGGCCGGCGGCGATCGTCTCCTGGGCCGTCGGCGGCATCTTCGTCATCTTCATCGCGCTGAACTTCATGGAGCAGTCCGCCATGATGCCGCGCAGCGGGGCGATCGTCCGCTACCCGTTCCTCACCCACGGCGCCTGGACCGGCTGGATCCTTGGCTGGACGTACTGGCTGACGGCGCCCGCGATCTCCGCCATCGAAGCCGAGGCCGTCGTCACCTACGTCGCCAGCCAGGCCACCGGGAGCGGGCTGATGAAGGTCAAGCAGGGCCAGGAGGTGCTGCAATGGCCGAACGGGATCGTATTCTTCCTCGGCCTGATGGTGCTGTTCTTCCTGCTGAACTTCTTCGGCGTCCGGCTGCTGTCCGAGGCGAACCGCTGGGTCACCTGGTGGAAGATCATCATCCCGTCGCTCACCGCGATCTTCCTGTTCACGATCGTGCACGCGGCCAATTACACCTCGCTGAGCTTCGGGGGTACGCGCGGCTTCTCCCCGAACGGCACCTCGGCCATTTTCGGGGCGCTGTCGACGACCGGCGTGGTTTTCGCCTACCTGGGATTCCGGCAGGCCCTGGAATTCGGGAGCGAGGCCCGCAACCCGCAGCGGCACCTGCCGCTGGCCACGATCTTGTCGGTGCTCATCACGATCGTCATCTATGTCTCCCTGCAGATCGCCTTCATCGGCGCCGTCCGGTGGGGGGCCGCCGGAGTGAAGGCCGGTGACTGGGCCAGCCTGGCCACCAGCCCGTGGGCGAGCGGGCCGCTGGTCGACGCGCTGCGAGCCGCCGGGATCGGCTGGCTGGGCACCTACGCCTGGTTCCTGCTGGTGGACGCGGGGATCTCCCCGGCCGGGACCGGCTGGCTGTTCCTGGGAAACTCGGCCAGGAACAGCTATGGCCTGTCGGTCCACGGCGCCGCACCGGCCGCGCTGCAGCGGCCCAACCGGTGGGGCATCCCGTGGGTGTCCCTGGTGGTCGCGCTGGTCGTCGGCTGCGTGTTCGTCATCCCGGCGCCGAGCTGGTACCTGCTCGTCGGCCTGATCACCTCTACCCAGGTGCTGACCTACGTCATCGGCGGCACCGGCCTGCCCATCCTGCGCAAGTACGCGCCGAACATGCACCGGCCGTTCCGGCTGCCGTGGATGTGGGTGTGGGCCCCGGTCGGGTTCCTGGCCTCGTGGCTGCTGGTGTTCTGGGCCGGCTACCTGACGCTGACCTGGGTCTACGGGACGGTGTTCGTGGGCCTGCCGCTGTTCACCTGGTGGTACGCCTGGAAGCGGGGCTGGTACTCCTCCGGCGTGAACCACGCACTCGCGATCGGCATGTCGCTGGTCTACCTGGCCGCCTGGATCTACATCCAGATCATGGGCGGCTGGATGTTCCGGATCGCGCCCCCCGCCGCTGACGCCTGGGGATTCATCGTCTACTTCGCCGCGCAGTGCGCCGACGTGCTGTTCTTCTGCGCCGCCCTCTGGCTGCTATCCAGCCGTGAGGGCCGCAGGCACGTCGCGCACGGCATGTGGCTCGTGGTCACGCTGCTGGCCATGCTCCCGGTCTCCTACTACACCGAATACGGGCCGGAGAAGTCGCCGCCCCTGGGATTCCCCTGGGGCACCCTGATCGCCGTCGGCGTCGGCCTGGTCGCGTTCGCCTGGGGCGTGCTGAGCGGGTTCAACACCGACGAACTGCAGGAGATTGTCGCGGCGGCGGAGAACCAGCCCGCCCCGGTGGCAGCAGGGTCAGCCGGGCGGGACCCCGAGCCCGGCGGTGGGACCACCGCGGCCACCTGACCCCGTCCAGGCCGGGGAACTCAGCTGCGGCAGCCCCGTCGCCAGACGGGGCTGCCGCACCGGCTTGCGGGCGTCCCGACGGGGTAGTGTCGGCTGCGGTATCCCATGATCCGACATGAGAGAAGGAGATCGATGAGGCTGCTCGCACGTCTCCTCGAGCCAAGGGCCACCGCCTACGCTCACTGTGACCTTCCCTGCGGGGTCTACGACCCCGCCCAGGCACGGATCGAGGCCGAGTCCGTCAAGGCGATCTGCCAGAAGTATGCCGACAGCACCGACCCGGCTTACCAGACCCGCGCGCTGATCATCAAGGAACAGCGGTCCGAGCTGGTCAAGCACCACCTCTGGGTGCTGTGGACCGACTACTTCAAGCCGCCGCACTTCGAGAAGTACCCGCAGCTGCACCAGTTGTTCAACGAGGCGACCAAGCTGGCCGGCGCCAGCGGCACAAAGGGGACCGCCGACGTGGCCACGGCCGACCAGCTGCTGGCCAAGATCGACGAGATCGCGAAGATTTTCTGGGAGACCAAGCAGGGCTGAGGCCCGGCGCCCATAGCGAGGGCCGCGCGGCTGCCGCCGCGCGGCCCTTATCCGTTACATCCCGTTCGTTCTTGTCATAGCCGCAGGTCCGGGGGCTGGCTTCCGGCCCACGCCGCCGGACACGGTAGGTTGCATGCAGGAGCCAAGGCGGCGCGGCTGACCGTGCCTGCCGGGGAGGGCAGAGGTGACCAAGGAAACGACCGCGGGGCCACGGTCTGCCGCGCCGACAGCTGTGATCGCTGAGGACGGGGCCGCCGATCGTCCCGTCACCCAGGATCAGGTGTCCATCCGGCTGCCGGCCGAGGGCGCCTACCTGTCCGTGCTGCGGACGGCCACGGCCGGCCTGGCGGCCCGGCTCGACTTCACCCTGGACGAGATCGAGGATCTGCGCATCGCCGTCGACGAGGCATGCGGCATGCTGCTCGCCCAGGCGCCGCCGGACGCCAGCCTGGAGTGCGATTTCACGCTCGACGAGGACCGGATGAGCGTCGCGGTTTCCGCCGCCAGCCGGCACGGCCAGCCCCCCGCCCGTGACACGTTCGCCTGGACCGTGCTGTCGGCCCTGGCCGGCAGCGCCGATGCCTGGGTCGGGCCGGACGGCAAGGTCACCGTTCTGCTGCGCAAGGTACGCGGGACATCGAGGCCGGGGTGACCGGGGACATCGAGACCCGGGTGGCCAGGGAAATCGACACCCAGGTGGACGAGGAGATCGATCTCGAGGTCGCCGAGGAGCTGGAGAACACCGACGGCGAGGTCCGTGCCCCCGTTGCTGCCAGGATCCAGCACGCGGTCCCGGATCGCGGCCGGGCCAGGGAGCTGTTCGAGCGGCTCGCCACCCTGCCCGACAACGACGAGGAGCGGGTCCGCATCCGCAGCGACCTGGTCGAGCTGCACCTGCCGCTGGTCGAGTACCTGGCCCGCCGGTTCCGCAACCGCGGTGAGTGGCTCGACGACCTCACCCAGGTGGCCACGATCGGCCTCATCAAGTCGATCGACCGGTTCGACCTGGCCCGGGGGGTTGAGTTCTCCACCTACGCCACCCCGACCATCGTCGGCGAGATCAAGCGGCACTTCCGCGACAAGGGCTGGGCGGTCCGGGTCCCGCGGCGGCTGCAGGAACTCAAGCTCGCTCTCACCAAGGCCATCAGCGACCTCGCGCAGCGGGAGGGGCGGGCGCCGACCGTGGCCGAGCTCGCGGCCCACCTCCAGATGAGCGAGGAGGAGGTGCTGGAGGGGCTGGAGTCGGCGAACGCCTACTCGACCGTGTCGCTGGACGCGCCCGACTCCGGCGACGACGACGCGCCGGCCGTGGCCGAGTCGCTGGGGATCCTGGACGAGGCGCTGGAGGGCGTGGAGTACCGGGAATCGCTCAAGCCGCTGCTCGAGCAGCTGCCGTCGCGGGAGAAGCGGATCCTGCTGCTGCGGTTCTTCGGCAACATGACCCAGTCGCAGATCGCCAGCGAGCTCGGGATCTCGCAGATGCACGTGTCGCGCCTGCTGGCGCGCACGCTGGCACAGCTACGGGAGGGCCTGACGGCCGACGAGTGACGGCGACCGCCCAGCTTTTCGAGTTTTACCCCTTATAGCGGGTACAACTCGAAAAGATCATGGCCGGACTGGCGGCGGGCGGGCCGGCACCTGCGGGTAGCGCGGTCACGCTCTGGCCCCTACCGTGCCGAGGGACGGCCGCCCTGCGGCGGCGGGCGGTCGCCGGTCAGGGCCCGGAAGCTGGCCGGGACCAGCAGCGCGGCCAGGCCCGCCAGGGCGAGGGCGAGCGCCGGGCCGCCCCACTCGTACCGGTGGCTCTGCAGCAGGTAGATACCGACGATGCCGGTGAACAGCTGGGTGAGCAGCGCCGGCGTGCGGCTCCACCGGCGGGCCCTGGCCACGCCGGCCGCCACCAGCGCCAGTGCCGCGGCGGTCACCACCCCGATGATCGTCAGCGCGATGCCGCTGCCCAGCCGGTACGACTGGCCGGTGATGGCATCGACTCCGGCCAGGACGGTGGCGGCCAGCACCGCCGCCGCTTCCGCGGCCTGTACTCCCGCCGCCGCGAGCAGGCTGGGCGGGCTCTGGGGCATTTGTCGCGCGCTCCTGTTCACCAAATAGCCTGTTCGGGTGCGGGCGCTCATGATCGTCAATCCTCACGCGACGTCAACCACCCAGTTGCGCCGGGATGTCATCGCGCATGCGCTGGCGTCCGCACTCGAACTCGAGGTCGTGGAAACACGCTATCGCGGCCACGCCGCCGCGCTGGCGGCGGATGCCGCCGGATCCGGCTTCGGGGTGGTGGTCACGCTGGGCGGGGACGGCACGGCCAACGAGGCCGTGAACGGGATCATGCGCGCCGGCGCCGCCGATCCGCCCGCGCTCGCGCCGCTGCCCGGCGGCAGCGCGAACGTCTTCACCCGGGCGCTCGGCGTCCCCGCCGACCCCGTGGACGCAACCGGCCACATCCTGGCGGCGCTGCAGTCAGGCCGCTCCCGGCGGATCGGGCTCGGCCTGGCAGGCGACCGTTACTTCAGTTTCAACGCCGGTCTGGGCTTCGACGCCGAGGTGGTACGGGTGGTCGAAGGGCTCAGGGCGGACGGCCAGCCCGCCTCGGCCGCGCTATACCTGTGGATCACGGTCCGCCACTTCTTCGCGACCGACCGCCGCCACCCCGCGCTCAGCCTCATGCGCGATGGCGAGCTGGTGGCTGACCGCTTGTTCTTCTGCTTCGTCTCCAACGCCGCTCCCTGGTCCTACCTGGGCCGCCGCCCGGTCAATCCCAGCCCGCAGGCCTCGTTCGATGCCGGGCTGGAGGTGTTCGGGCTGCACAAGTTCAGCACCGCACGCACGCTCTCCGCCACGTACCAGATGCTCCGCCAGGACGGGGCGGAACCGCGCGGGCGGCACCTGCTCGCCCTGCACGATGAGAAGGTATTCACGGTCGCTGCCCGGCGCCCGATCGCGTTCCAGGTCGACGGCGAGTACGTGGGGGAGGCGGAGGAGATCACGTTCCGGTCGGTCCCGGGGGCGCTGCGGGTCATCTCCTGAACCCCGCCCCGGTACCGGGAAGAACATCATCCGGAACGGGGAGCCTGCCCCGGCGGCCCCGGGGCGAGGCCGAGGTTAGTCCGCCTTTGTGACGTATCTGACATGGAAAACGACCAAGCCTTTGCCAAACGGTCTTGCGGTTGATCCACGAGATTGAGAGGCTTGATCTGGTTCGGGAGAGCAGCGTGCGAAACACGCTGCGGCTTCGGCGTCCGCTGTGTGACTCCGGAGTCTCGACCTGGAGCCAAAGCGGGGGCGAAGGCTCTATGACCCAGCAGTGCATACGTGTTCCCCAAGGAGCCGCACCGCCCTAACGTCCGGCCGAGTTCGTGAATTAATTCACAAGGCTAGGCCAAGCAAATCCGGGCCCCAGGCCCGGCTGTCGAGGAGGAGTAGACCGAATGGACTGGCGCCACCACGCCGCCTGCCGTGAGGTGGATCCGGAACTGTTCTTTCCTATCGGCAACACGGGGCCCGCGCTGCTGCAGATTTCCGAGGCCAAGCAGGTCTGCCGACGATGCCCGGCGATCGAGGAATGCCTGCAGTGGGCGGTCGAGAGCGGCCAGGACGCAGGCGTCTGGGGCGGCATGAGCGAGGATGAGCGCCGCGCCTACAAGCGCCGCATGATCCGGGCGCGCGTGCGCGCCTGATCCTCTCACCCGGCCCAACCCACCAATCCTTTAGCCGTCCGCGGCGATAGGCCAGCGGCGCGTGGACGTCGGTGCTTGCCCGGCTGCCAGCGCCCGGCGGCCGGGCCCCGTCAGCCGGGGATCGCCGCCAGCGGCAGGTCCACGCTGACCGCGGTCCCGCCTGTCGCCCGCGGCGAGATCGCCAGCCGTCCGCCGAGCTCCGAGACCACCAGCGTGCGCACGATCTGCAGGCCCAGGCTGGTCGCTGCGTCCAGGTCGAAATCCGGGGGCAGCCCGGCGCCGTTGTCCTCCACGGTGACGGCCAGCCCGGCGGCGTCCCGGCGCACGGTCACCGCCAGCGCGGACGGCTTGTTCCCCGGGACCTGGGACAGGCCGTGCTGCAGCGCGTTCTGCAGTAGCTCGGTCAGCACCAGCGCCAGCGGCGTCGCGACCGCGGCCGGGAGGAACCCGAACCGGCCGGAGATGGTCGGGGTGACCCTTGCCTCCGGCGCCGACACCTCCCCGGCCATCGCGACCACCCGGGCGGCGATGTCGTCGAAGTCGACGATCTCCTCCGGGGTGTGGGACAGGGTCTCGTGCACGATGGCGATGGACCCGACCCGCCGCACCGCCTCCTCCAGCGCCGCCCGGGCCTCCGGCCCCGACAGCCGCCGGGCCTGCAGCCGCAGCAGGGCCGCCACGGTCTGCAGGTTGTTCTTGACCCGGTGGTGGATCTCCCGGATGGTGGCGTCCTTGGTGAGCAGCTCGCGTTCCCGCCGTCGCAGCTCGGTCACGTCCCGGACCAGCACCAGCGCGCCGTTGGGCATCCCGTGCACGATGAGCGGGATGGAACGCAGCTGTACCACCGACCCATGGCCCTCCACCTCGGTCTCGCGCGGGGCGCGGCCGCTGGCGGTGACCATCAGCGAGTCGTCGGCCGGCTGGCCGGGGGCGCACAGCCGGGCGGTCAGCGGCCCCAGCTCGCCGCCGACCAGGTCGGCGGCCAGCCCGAGCCGGCGGTAGGCGGAGAGCGCGTTCGGGCTCGCGTAGCTGACCTGGCCCGACCGGCCCAGCCGCAGCAGCCCGTCACCCACCCGCGGCGAGCGGACCAGGATCGGTTCCTCCCCGGGGAACGGGAACGTGCCCGCCGCCACCATCTGCGCCAGGTCGTCGGCTCCCTTGAGGTAGGTCAGCTCGAGCCGGCTCGGGGTGCGGGCCGAGCTCAGGTTGGTGCTCCGCTCGATCACGGCGATGACGGAGCCGGCCCGGGTGACCGGAATGGATTCCCGCCGTACCGGCACTCCCCTGGTCCACTCCGGGTCGCCCTCCCGGCAGATCCGGTGCTCGCCGTGGGCGGCATCCACGAACGGCCGCTCCCCCGGCGCGGCGGTGGCCCCCACCACATCGTCGTTATACGTGGTCGGCCCGGTGGTGGGCCGCAGCTGCGCCAGCACCACCCAGCCGTCGCCGGCGGTCAGCGGCGCCCAGAGCACCAGGTCCGCGAAGGACAGGTCCGCGAGCAGCTGCCAGTCGGACACCAGGGCGTGCAGCCACTCGATATCGGCGCTCGTGAGCGCGGTGCGATCACGGGCGAGATCGGTGAGCGTCGGCACGCAGTCATCATCGCACCTGGCAGCGACTGCTCCGGCCGGCCGCCGCCAGGGTGCGGTCCATGCCCTAACCTGCGATCATCGGCCGATAGCGGCCGGGAAGGAGGGTGCCGGTGGAAGCGTCGCCTGCCGCATCCGGACCCGGCCCTGACCCGCGCCTGGTCCGGCGTCCCGGCGAGGGCGGCAGTCCGGGCGAGCCGGCCGGGCCGCGGGTGCCCAAGTACTACGAGGTGAAGCGCAACCTGCTGGAATTCACCCGGGCGAGGGCGGCAGGCACCCCGGTGCCGCCCGAGCGCGAGCTGGCACTGAAGTACCAGACCTCCCGCACCACCATCCGGCAGGCGCTGGCCGAGCTGGTGGTCGAGGGCAGGCTGCTGCGGATCCAGGGCAAGGGCACGTTCGTGGCCAAGCCCAAGGTGGCACAGGTGCTCGAGCTGTCCAGCTATACCCAGGGGATGCGCGCGCACGGCCTGACGCCCGAGACCAGGATCCTGGACACCAGCTACGTGGCCGCCGGCGACGAACTGGCCGGCCTGCTCGGCATCCCGTCGGGCAGCCGCGTGCTGCGCATCCACCGGCTACGGCTGGCTGACGGCGACCCGATGTCGGTCGATTACTCCCACCTGCCGGCCCTCAGGTTCCCCGGGCTCCGGCGCAGCCTCGACCGGCACGCGTCCCTCTACGAGGCGCTGGCGACCAGCTACGGGGTCGAGCTCGCGGAGGCAGAGGAGACCATCGAGACGGTGCTCGCCGACCCGGTGGACGC
>JAIRTY010000089.1 GCA_031254715.1 Nocardiopsaceae bacterium
GACGGGCCGTGGTCGTGGCGGTTCGAGGGCCATCACCTGTCGGTGTCCATGACCGTGCTCGGCGAGCAGGTGTCTCCCGCGCCGGTGTTCCTCGGTGCCAACCCCGCCACCGTCAGCTATGCCGGGCGGCCGGTGTCCCGCCCGCTCGCGCCGGAGGAGGACCTGGCGCGGGCGCTGCTGGACGCGATGGGACCGGCCGGGCGTGCGGTCGCGGTGATCGCGGACCGCGCCCCGGCCGACATCCGCACCGGGACCAGCGCGCGGGCCGCTGACGGCATCGAGCCGCTGGGGATCGGCGCCGGCCGGCTCGGGCCCGGGGCCCGGGCGCTGCTGGCGCAGCTGGCCGCGCTCTACCTGGACCGGCTGCCCGCCGGCCTGGCGGCCAGCGAAGCGGACCGGATCGGCGCCGGCGAGCTGCACTTCGCCTGGGAGGGCCCGGTCACCCCCGGCAGCCGCTGGTATTACCGGGTGCAGGGCGACGACCTGCTGATCGAGTACGACAACACCGTCGCCGACGGTCACGCGCACACCGTGCTGCGGCGCCCGCGCAGTGATTTCGGCGACGACGTGCTCGCCGCGCACTACCGGCAGGCGCACGCCTGACCCGCTGGCGCGCACGGCCAGCCGCGCGTCCCGGGCACCGCCGGCGGAACTGACCGAGCCTTGACCCCGGCTTGGCCCGGGCCGGCCGGGCCGGTTGCGATACTGGCCAACCGTGACCGCACGCGACCGCCAGTTCCGGGCTGGGGCCGGCTACCCCGGTGCCCGGCCGCCGGCCATGCCGCGGCGCCCGGTCAGCAAGGTCCCGGAAGTGACGGCCTGGTTCTGGATCATCAAGATCCTCACCACCTTCATGGGCGAGGCCACGTCCGACTACCTGGTGCACACGATCAATCCCTATGCCGCGGTCGGGCTCGGGTTCGTGGTGTTCGCGGTATCGCTGGCGGTGCAGTTCTGTGCCCGCCGCTACCGGCCCTGGATCTACTGGAGCGCCGTCACCATGGTGGCGGTGTTCGGCACCATGGCCGCCGACGTGCTGCACGTCGCGCTGGGCGTGCCGTACATCGCGTCCACGTCGTTCTTCGTGGCCGCGCTGGCCGTGATCTTCGTGGCCTGGTACCTGACCGAGCGGACGCTGTCCATCCACAGCATCATCACCCCGCGCCGGGAGGTGTTCTACTGGGCCGCCGTGGTCACCGCGTTCGCGCTCGGCACCGCGGCCGGCGACCTGACGGCCAGGACCGCCGGCCTCGGCTACCTCGGCGCCGGGATCCTGTTCACGCTGGTGATCGTGGTCCCGGGGATCGCATACGGGCTCGGGCTGAACCCGATCGCGTCGTTCTGGTTCGCCTACATCGTGACCCGGCCGGTCGGCGCGTCGTTCGCTGACTGGCTGGGCTTCCCCCGCAGTGCCGGCGGCATCGGGATCGGGCACGGCCCGGTCGCGCTGGTCTCGGCCGCGGTCATCGCGTGCCTGGTCGCCTACCTCGCGGTGAGTGGCAGCGACGCCCCGCGTGAGCCGGCAGACCCGGCCCGGGCCGGCCTGGCCGCGCCGGGCGCCCCGGGCCGCCAGGACCGGGCAGGCCGGCACCGCGCGGCGTATCCGTACCGCGGCCGGTAACCAGCGCCGGCCAGTATCAGGCGCGGCTCCTGGCGCGGCCGCGTACCAGCACGACGATGCTCCAGATCACGACGATGACGCCGATCAGCAGCAGGGCGTCCCCGACCTTGTGGATGTTGAAGCCGGAGCTGTGCACCGAGGTAGCCAGCCGCAGGACTAGCCCGATGACCAGCAGCACGACCCCGGCGACTGTCAAACCGATGCCTGAACTCCTGCTCATGCGGCACGATTTTAGGCGAACCGGGACAAGCTGTCCGGCGGACGCGCGGACTCCTCCCGGCCCTGCCAGCGGCCGGCGCCGGGCCGGTGGCAGGGCCGGCGGGCCCGCGGGGCCTAGCTGAGCTGCGGGATGACCTCCGCGGCCAGCCGCTCAGCGTGCTCGGCCTGGTCGTACATGGCGGTGAACAGGATCAGTTCGGCACCGGCGGCCGCGACCTTGCGCAGTTCGCCGACGCAGTCGGCCACCGTGCCGGCCACCGCGGCGGCCTCGATGTCCGCTACCCGGCGCCCGTAGAGCCGTTCCAGCTCGATGTTGATGCGGCTGCGCGCGCGCCCGGCATCCTCGTCGATCGCGACGTACACGCGCTTGGCGATCGGGAAATCCGGGTCCGCGCGCCCCGCCTCGGCGAGCGCCTCCCGCACGATCGCGACCTGGTCAGCGAACTTGGCGGTGGGGGTCGACCCGGCGCCGAAGAAGCCGTTGCCCAGCCGGACGGCGCGCCGCAGCGCGGCCGGTGCCGAGCCGCCGAACCAGACCGGCGGGAACGGCTTCTGGAACGGCCTGGGCTCCATTGCCGCGTCCGTGAGCTGCCAGAATTCGCCGTCGAAGGTGACCCTGGGCTCGGTCCAGAGCGCCTTCATCAGCGCCAGGCCCTCGGTGAACCGCGCCACGTAACGGTCCGGATCCACGCCGAACCCGGCGAACTGGCGCCCCTTGCCGCCGGTGCCGATGCCGACGTCGAGCCGGCCGCCGCTGAGCTGATCCAGCGTGCTCAGGCTCTTGGCCAGGTGCACCGGGCTGTACAGCGTGGAGACGAACACCACGCAGCCGAGCCGGAGCCGCTCGGTGCAGGCGGCGGCGTAGGTCATCGCCTCCACCGGGCCCAGCACCGATGACGACCCGAGCACCGACTCCTGCGCCCAGGCGCTGTCGAAGCCCAGTTGCTCGGCGCGCGTGAAGTAGGCGCGGAACGCCGCCGGGTCGAACTGGCCATCGGAGTAGAACTGGGGAACCGCGATCGCGAAGCGCATAGCCCGCATGCTAGTGCTCCGGCGCGTGACAACGGCCGGGTATGAGCAGCGGCAGGCTAGGACTGCCCGGCCGGGACCTGGCCCGTGCCCCCGCTGGCGGCCGGCGCGGCCGGAGCCGGTGACGCGGCTACCGCGGCCGGGCCGTCGGTTGCGGGGCGCCGCCGCTGCGAGCCGGTGGCCAGCAGGCAGCCGGCCAGGATCAGCGCGAACGAGACCGCGATCGTGGCGGTGAGCGGCTCGCCGAGCACGGCCACCCCGGCGGCCACCGCGACGGCGGGGTTGACGTAGGTGAAGACCATCGCCCGGGAGGTCCCCGCCTCCTTGATCAGCCCCAGGAACACGATGAACGCGAACGCGGTGCAGATGACGCCGAGCGCCGCGAGCGACGCCAGCACCTGACCGGACGGCAGCTTGTGCGGCCAGGTCAGGGCCGCCGCGGGGGCGTAGATCAGCGTGGCGAGGCTGAGGCAGGCCGCGGTCATGGGCAGCGCCGGGACGTCGGCCAGTTTCCTGGCGGCGATCAGCGGGGCGGACGCGTAACCGAGCGCGACCAGCAGCACCTCGGCGATGGGCCAGGCACTGCCGCCGCTCAGGTCCGGGGCCGCGAGCACCGCGACGCCCGCCAGGCCGACGACCAGGCCGCCCCAGCGCCGGAGGCTGAGCCGCTCGCTGCCGCCGGTGAGCCTGGCGATCACCACGCCGATGATCGGCACGGCGGCGATCAGCAGTCCAGCGAGCGAGCTGGGCAGCCGCTGCTCGGCGCTGGACAGCAGCCCCCAGGGCACGATGATCTCCAGCGCGGCGAACGCCAGCAGCGGCCGCCAGTGCCGGCGCAGGGCGGCCAGCTGCCCGGACCGCAGCGCCGCCGGGAGCAGGATGGCCGCGCCCAGCGCGGACCGGGTGAACACGATCATGGGAACGGACACGCCGCCGTCCGCGACCTTGATGAACAGGTAGGGAATGCCCCACACGACGCACATGATCGCGAACAGCGCCCAGCCCCTGCGGCTCACCGGTGACCCCGCCTTCTCCCATCCAGCCCAGCAGAGGAACCGGCAGGGCGGCCCGGTTCATTCCGGGCGTCCGCATAGCGAGATGGAACGGCCGCCGGGCGCAGCAGGCCATCCGCCGGGAACGGGAGCGCCCGCTGCCGGGGGCCGGCCCTTCGCCGGCTCAGCCGAGCTCCAGGCCCGCCAGTTCGGCGCGGGACGCGACGCCGAGCTTCGGATAAGCCTTGTACAGGTGGTGGCCGACGGTCCGCGGGCTGAGGAACAGCTGCGCCGCGATGTCCTTGTTGGACAGGCCCTGCGCGGCCAGCCGGACGATCTGCAGCTCCTGCGAGGTCAGGCTGCCGGCGAGCGCATGGCTGACGGGCCGGGCAGAGGTCCCGGTCGCGGTCAGCTCGGCCCGGGCCCGGTCCGCCCAGGGGGTGGCGGCGAGCCGTTCGAAGGTCTCCAGGGCGGTGCTGAGGTGGGTGCGGGCGTCGGCCTTGCGTTTGTCCCGGCGCAGCCATTCGCCGAACAGCAGCTGGGTCCGTGCCTGCTCGAAGGGCCGGTCATCCTGCTGGTGCAGGGCCAGCGCAGCGCGGAAGTGGTGCTCGCCGCCGTCCAGCAGCGCCCGGCACCGGTGGACGAGCGCCGTCGTCCAGGGCCGCCCGGTATTGCGCGACCAGCTTTCGAACAACGCCAGCGGCTCAGCCGCCGCCTCCGGCCGGCCCAGCCGTACCGCCGCCTCGACCAGGTCGGGGGTGGAACGGGTAGCGGGAATATGGAAGAACCGGCGCCCTTCGGCCAGTGCCTGCAGCCGGTCCAGGGCCTGCTCGACCCGGCCGAGGCCGAGATCGAGCAGGCCGAGCGCCGAGGATGTCCACGGCACGTTCCAGGCGGGCCTGTCCACCCTGGCGAGCGCCTCGCCGGCCAGCTGGCGGCAGAGCTCCTCGTCCCCGCCCGCCGCGGCCAGCAGCGCGAGCGGCTCGGCGAGCGCATCCGCCCAGCGCTGCTGCCCGGTGTCGCGGGCCAGTTGCCGTCCTTCGGCGACGGTCTGCCGTGCCACCTCGTGACGTCCGCCATACGCCTGCGCGGACCCGGCGTAGAACAGCGCGGCCGGCAGCCAGCCGATCCGCCCGGCGGCGCGTAGCTGCTGGGCCAGCTCGGTGCCGATCTGCTGCGCCGCCAGGTCCTGGCCGAGGACGAGCGCGAGCCCGCTGATGAGCACCAGCGCGGGTACCTCTCCGGCGGCAGCAGAGCGGGCACCGGCCAGTGCGTCATCGGGGCTGAGCCCGCCGGCGGGCCGTCCGAGGATGGGCGCTACCGCCCGCAGCAGGAGCTGGGTCAGCGGGTCCTGCCGCGGGCCGAGTCCCTCGAGCCGGGCCACGCTCTCGGCGAGCTCCTGTTTGCCGGTGTACCAGCCGACGTGCACCGCCTCGATGAGAAGCGCCGCCGCCTGCTCCCGATCGACCGCAGCGATGAGTCCGCCCGCCGCCAGCAGCCGCTT
>JAIRTY010000174.1 GCA_031254715.1 Nocardiopsaceae bacterium
CCTTGGTCGGCCGGACCAGCACCTCCGGGTCAACCAGCCCGGTGGGCCTGATCACCTGCTCGACCACCTCGCCGCCGGCGCGCTGCAGCTCGTACGAGCCGGGAGTGGCCGACAGGTACACCGTCTGCCCGATCCGCTCGCCGAACTCGTCCCAGGTCAGCGGCCGGTTGTCGATCGCGCTGGGAAGCCGGAAGCCGTGCTCGACCAGGACCCGCTTGCGCGACACGTCGCCCTCATACATGGCGCCGATCTGCGGCACCGTGTTGTGCGACTCGTCGACCACGAGCAGAAAGTCCTCGGGGAAGTAGTCCAGCAGCGTGTTCGGCGGGCTCCCGGCCTCCCGGCCGTCGATGTGACGCGAGTAGTTCTCGATACCCGCGCAGCTCCCGACCTGGCGCAGCATCTCGACGTCGTAGGTGGTGCGCATCCGCAGCCGCTGCGCCTCCAGCAGCTTGCCCGCCCGTTCCAGCTCGCCCAGCCGCTCGGCCAGCTCGGCCTCGATACCGGCGATGGCGCGCTCCATCCGCGCCTGGCCGGCCACGTAGTGGGAGGCGGGGAACACGTACAGCTCGTCGTCCTCGCTGATGACCTCGCCGGTGAGCGGGTGCAGCGTCATCAGCCGCTCGATCTCGTCGCCGAACATCTCGATCCGCACGGCGAGCTCCTCGTAGACCGGGATCACCTCGATGGTGTCGCCCCGGACCCGGAACGTGCCGCGGGTGAACGACAGGTCGTTGCGGGAGTACTGCATCTCGACCAGCCTGCGGAGCAGGGCGTCCCGGTCCATGGTCATGCCGGTCCGCAGCCGCACCATCCGGTCCACGTACTCCTGCGGGGTGCCCAGGCCGTAGATGCACGACACGGACGCGACCACGATCGTGTCCCGGCGGGTGAGCAGCGAGTTGGTGGCCGAGTGCCGCAGCCGGTCCACCTCGTCGTTGATGGACGAGTCCTTCTCGATGTAGGTGTCCGTCTGCGGGACGTAGGCCTCAGGCTGGTAGTAGTCGTAGTAGGAGACGAAGTACTCGACCGCGTTGTGCGGCAGCATCTCCCGCAGCTCGTTCGCGAACTGAGCGGCGAGCGTCTTGTTCGGCAGCATCACCAGCGTCGGCCGTTGCAGCCGCTCGGCCAGCCAGGCAACGGTCGCGGTCTTCCCGGTGCCGGTCGCCCCGAGCAGCACCGTGTCCGCGGCACCGGACCGGACCCGGCGCTCCATCGCGTCGATCGCATGCGGCTGGTCGCCCGCCGGGACCATGTCGGTGATCACCTGGAACGGCGCCACCCGCCGCTGCAGATCGGTTACTGGACGCACGGCACCCCTCCTCTCCCGGTCACGCAGCCAGATAACGCGCCCGGCGGCGGCGCTCTTCCCGCTGACGGGCACTCCCGGCTGGTGCCGGACACCCTCACTGTAGGGGCAGGGTCCGACAAGACGCAGCGCCGCCGGTCAGCCGCGCGGCTGCCGGGTGCGGCGGCGCAACTCGGACCACAGCTCGCCCGCCTGCCGGTCCAGTTCCGCCAGCGACCCGGAGTTGTCCACCACATAGGTGGCCATCGCCAGCCGGTCGGCCCGGCTCGCCTGGGCGGCGATCCGCGCCTGCGCCTGGGACCGGTCCAGGCCCCGCTCCCTGACCAGCCGTTCCAGCTGCACCCGCGGTGCCACGTCCACCACCACGACCACGTCGTACTGGCTGGCCAGGCCGTTCTCCGCCAGCAGCGGCACGTCGTGCACCACCACCGGGGTCCCGGCCGCGGCGGCCCGCTCCTCCAGGTCGTGCATCCGCACGGCCACCAGCGGATGCACGATCTCGTTCAGCCGCTGCCGCGCGCCCGGGTCGGCGAACACCATCTCGCCCAGCTTGGGCCGGTCGAGGCTGCCGTCGGGCAACAGCACGCCGGGGCCGAAGGCCTCGACGATCGCGGCCAGCCCAGGGGTGCCCGGCTCGACCACCTCCCTGGCGACCGCGTCCGCGTCGATGATCACGGCGCCATAGCCGGCCAGCCGCCGCGAGACCTCGCTCTTACCAGCGCCGATCCCGCCGGTCAGCCCGACCCTGAGCACGCCCCTCCCAGGAGCAACATCACTGTGGTCTCCCCGGTCACGCGACTGGGGAGACCACAGTGATCACTCTGACCTAGTTCTGGCCGCCGGACAGCTTGTCGCGCAGGGCGGCCAGCGCCTCGTCGGAGGCAAGCGCGCCGCCGCCGTTGCCGCTGTCACCGCGCCCGGCGGAGGGCCGGCGCGAGCCGGATCCGCGGCCGCCCTCGTCCTCGCCGGAGTCCTCTTCCTGCGCCTTGCTGCGGGCCTCGGCCACCTGCCGCCGGTGCGCCTCGAACCGGGAGCGGGCCTCGGCGTACTGCCGCTCCCACTCCTCCCGCTGCGCGTCGTAGCCTTCCAGCCACTCGCCGGTCTCGGAGTCGAAGCCCTCCGGGTAGACGTAGTTGCCCTGCTCGTCGTAGGTGGCGGGCATGCCGTACAGGGTGGGGTCGAACTCGTCCCCGACCGCCTCGCCGATCGTGCCCTCGTTGGCCTGCTTGAGCGAGAGGCTGATCCGGCGCCGGTCCAGGTCGATGTCGATGATCTTGACGAAGATCTCGTCCCCGACCTGCACCACCTGCTCGGGGATCTCCACGTGCCGATCGGCCAGCTCGGAGATGTGCACCAGGCCCTCGATGCCCTCTTCCACCCGGACGAACGCGCCGAACGGGACCAGCTTGGTGACCCGGCCGGGTACCACCTGGCCGATCTGGTGGGTGCGGGCGAACTGCTGCCACGGGTCTTCCTGGGTGGACTTCAGCGACAGCGAGACCCGCTCGCGGTCCATGTCCACATCCAGCACCTCGACCGTGACCTCCTGGCCGACCTCGACGACCTCGCCGGGGTGGTCGATGTGCTTCCAGGACAGCTCGGACACGTGCACCAGCCCGTCCACGCCGCCGAGGTCCACGAACGCCCCGAAGTTGACGATGGAGGAGACCTGGCCCTTGCGGATCTGGCCCTTCTGCAGCGTGTGCAGGAAGTTCTGGCGCACCTCGGACTGGGTCTGCTCGAGCCAGGCCCGGCGGGACAGCACCACGTTGTTGCGGTTCTTGTCCAGCTCGATGATCTTGGCTTCCAGCTCCCGGCCGACGTACGGCTGCAGGTCGCGGACCCGGCGCATCTCCACCAGCGACGCGGGCAGGAACCCGCGCAGGCCGATGTCGAGGATCAGGCCGCCCTTGACGACCTCGATCACGGTGCCGGTGACGACGCCGTCCTCTTCCTTGATCTTCTCGATCGTGCCCCAGGCCCGCTCGTACTGCGCGCGCTTCTTGGACAGGATCAGGCGGCCTTCCTTGTCCTCCTTCTGCAGGACAAGGGCCTCGATGTGCTCGCCTGTGTGGACTACGTCGTTCGGATCGACATCGTGCTTGATCGAGAGTTCCCTGGACGGGATGACACCTTCGGTCTTGTAGCCGATGTCGAGCAATACCTCGTCCCGATCGACTTTGACGATGGTGCCTTCAACGATGTCGCCATCGTTGAAGTATTTGATGGTCTCGTCGATCGCTGCGAGGAAGGCCTCTTCGGACCCGATGTCGTTGACCGCTACCTTGGGGGTCGGGTGGGCCTCAGTGCTGCTCGTCATGTGTTGGTTGGCTCCGGACGGACTATTCGAATGATCGGACGCACGTGTAGAGGCAGCCCGCCACATGGGGCGACAGGTCTAGTGGACTTGCCTGGCCGACCTGACCAGCCGCGGCCCGCGAGACGGCTCCGCTACTGTGCCTGGCCATGGCGGACTGCACCAGAACACGGCGCAGCGTTCAGAATATGAGAGCAGGATCAGCGGGTCAATCTCAGCCGCCAAACCCGGCGGGTCCGGGCGGGCCGCCAGCCGCGCCTTGAGCGGGCCGCCAGGGGCCGCTAGTGGGCCGCCTCGGCCCAGGAACGGCCGGTGCCGACCGACACATCGAGCGGGATGCTCAGCTCGTACGCATCGCACATGGCCTGCGTGGCAAGCTCCCTGGCCCGCTCCAGCTCGCCCGGGGCCACCTCGAACACGAGCTCGTCGTGGACCTGGAGCAGCATCCGGGACCGCAGCCCGGCCCCGCGCAGGGCCTGCTCCACCCGGAGCATGGCGACCTTGATGATGTCGGCGGCCGACCCTTGGATCGGCGCGTTGAGCGCCATCCGCTCGGCCATCTCCCGCCGCTGCCGGTTGTCGGAGGTGAGGTCGGGCAGATAGCGGCGGCGGCCCAGGATGGTCTCGGTGTACCCGTCCTTGCGGGCCTGCGCCACCACCTCGCGCAGGTAGTCGCGCACCCCGCCGAACTGCTCGAAGTACCCGTCCATCAGCTCGCGCGCCTCGTCCGGGGTGACCCGCAGCCCCTGCGAGAGCCCGTAAGCGGACAGGCCGTAGGCCAGGCCGTAGTTCATGACCTTGATCCGGTTGCGCATGTCGCCGGTGACCCCGTCCGGCGGCACGCCGAACACCCGGGACGCGGTCGCCGCATGGAAGTCGTGGCCGGAGGTGAACGCCTCGGACAACGCGCTGTCGCCGGACAGGTGGGCCATGATGCGAAGCTCGATCTGGCTGTAGTCCGCGGTCAGCAGGCACTCGTAGCCGTCGCCGACCACGAACCCCTGCCGGATCCTGCGGCCCTCCTCGGTCCGGATCGGGATGTTCTGCAGGTTCGGGTCGGTGGACGACAGCCGCCCGGTGGCCGCGATCATCTGGTTGTAGGTGGTGTGGATCCGGCCGTCCTCGCCCGCCATCGGGATCAGCGAGTCCACGATGCTCTTCAGCTTGGCCACGTCCCGGTGCCGCAGCAGGTGCTCGAGCACCGGATGGCCGGTCTGCGCCAGCAGCCCGGTGAGCGCCTCGGAATCGGTCGTGTAGCCGGTCTTGATGCGCTTCGTCTTGGGCAGGCCCAGCTCGTTGAACAGGACCTCCTGCAGCTGCTTGGGCGAGCCCAGGTTGAACTCGTGCCCGGTGATCGCGAACGCGGCCTGCTCAGCGGACTTGACCTCGCCGCCGAGGCTGGCCGACATCGCCGCGAAGTGGCCGGTGTCGGCGGCGATACCGGCCCGCTCCATCCTGGCCAGCACCCCGACAAGCGGCAGCTCCACGTCGCGCAGCAGGTCGGCGGCAC
>JAIRTY010000175.1 GCA_031254715.1 Nocardiopsaceae bacterium
TCAGCCGCGGCAGGATCTGATCCCGGTAGCACCCCATGCTCCCAGTATGCGCAGCCAACGCGGCCATCACCCGGCTGATGGCCGCGTTGGCTGCGGGTCTAACCTGGCCCTCACCCCAGAGCCTGCGGGCCATCGTGGGCTCCGCTACGTTTTGGGTCAGGAGGGCCTTCCTTTTGCCTGAATCGGCGTCTAGTCTTCGGGGCCGGCAGCAAGGGCTGTGCCCGCCGCGGCAGCCGGGCATCGGGCGCGGCGGGCGCGAGCTGCCGTGCTCTGAGACGGACGACGCGAATGGAGAGCCGCGGCGTGCTAGCTGATGCCGGCGACCGGTCCGCAGCCGACCGGGAGGCGCCCATCCGCTCTGCGATCAGCAACTGGCGGATCGGCCTTATCGACGTCACGGCCGCCAACCGGCTGCTGCGCCTCACGCCCGGCAGTACCGGCCTCATCGAGGTGACCCATCCGGGTGCCGATGACATCTTCGCCCGCCTCCGGGCAGGCGGCACGTTCACGTTCCGGTCCCGGCAGCCGGACGCGCCCGGGCCCCATAACCTCACTACCGGCATGGATCCGCAAGCCCTCGACGCCGCGCTCCGGACGCTGATGCGGCGCGCGGACCAGCATTACCTGGAGCACGGCCTGCCGTGCCTGTACCTGGCGTTCGGCACCTTGACGTGGACCGACCCGGACCGGGCCCGCTACACCAGCCCGTTGCTGCTGGTGCCGGCCCGGTTAGCGGCGACCGAGCCACGGCAGCCGCCGGGGCTGGAACTGGCCGCCGGGGATCCGGTCGTCAATCCGGCGCTCAGCCTGCAGCTGTCCCGCTACCGGATCACGCTCCCGGCGCCGGATGACCTGACCGAGATCACCCCGGGGCGGCTGCTGGCTGAGGTCCGCGCAGCGGTTCCCGCCGCGGAGGGCTGGCTGGTCAGCGAGACCGTGGCACTGTCGTGCTTCCCGCGCATGAAGGAGGCGATGTACCGGGACCTGCTGGAGCACGAGGACCTGGCCGCGGCGCATCCGCTGGTCCAGGCACTGGCCGAGTCCGGGCTGGCCGTGACCGGCCCTGCCCCCGATGAGCGGATCGCCGGGCGCAACGCCGGCCAGGACGCGGGCGCGGCTCCTCCGCTCCCCCCGGTCGTCCTCGACGCCGACACGTCGCAGCGGGCCTGCATTACCGCTGCGCTGGCCGGCCGCTCGTTCACGCTGGACGGCCCGCCAGGCACGGGCAAGAGCCAGACGATCGCGAACATGATCGGCGCGCTCCTGCACGCGGGCAAGACCGTGCTGTTCGTGTCGGAGAAGGCCGCCGCGCTCGACGCGGTGGCCGGCCGGCTCACCGGCGCCGGGCTGAGCGGGTACCTGCTGGAACTGCACTCACACCGGGCGACGCGCGCCGAGGTGGCCGCGTCGCTCGGCAAGGCGCTGGAGGCACCGCCTGCGCCGCCCGACGCCGGCTCCCCCGCTGGCATCGACGCAGCCCTCCCGCGCGGGGAGCAGCTCACCGCCTACTCCGAGGCCATGCACCGGGTGCGGGATCCGCTCGGGTACTCGCTGCATGACGTGCTGGCGAAGATCGCCAGCCTGCAGGCGCTTCCGGCTGCCCCCGCCACCGGCCTGGCCCCGGCGCAGCTGACGGCGGAAGTGCTCGGCCAGATCCGCCGCACCGCGACGGCCCTGGCGGCTACCTCGCGGCCAGCGAACCAGGGCCGGTCATTCGCCTGGCGTGGCGTGACCGAGCAGGGCCCGCTGGATGACCGGCTCTATCAGGCGGCATCCGCCCTGGAAACACTCGCCGAGGTGGCCAGGGTGAACGAGGCATTGGCCGATACCACCGGGCTGACCCGCCCGTCTGACGCGCACGACCTTGCCCGGCTGCTGGACCATCTCGCAGCCTGGCCGGAGGGAATGCCGGACGAATGGCTGACGGGGGACGCGCTCGATGCTGTGGATGCGGCCGTCGCCCAGGTCGCCGCCGCGCTCACCGCGATCGCCGCCAGGGAGAGCCAGGCCTCCGAGACCGCGGGAATCGCATGGCTGGAGATACCGCAGCCGGACGCGCTGCCTGCGCTCGATACCGGGGCCATGACCGCGCTGGATCCGCCGTGCGCCGATGCCAGCTCCCTGGCCCCGGCGGAGATCACCCGGCTCGCCGGGGAGTTCGCGGCCGCCGCCGACCGGCTGGAGAAGTGGCTTGACACGGTTTCCGGCCTGGCCAACCGGCTCGGGCTGGCTGCTCCCGCGACCTTCACCCAGGCCAACGACCTGCTGACCCTCGGCTGGCTGGCCGGGGAGCCCGACCGCCCCGAACGTGCCTGGCTGTCGGTACCCGGTTACCGGGCGGCCAGCAACGCCGCGCAGATCCTCCACGATGCCCTGCGCGCGGTTGCCCAAGCGGAAGCCGAGGCCAGCGCCTATTTCACCGCCGACTTGCTCCGTCACGACGTGGACGGCCTGGCGCATCGGTTCGCGAACGAGTATCACGGCCTCGGCAGGCTGTCCGCTGATTACCGGGCGGACAAGAAGGCCATCGCCGCCTTCACCAGGGAAGGGATAACCGCGGAGGCGGCGCAGGAGCACCTGAAGCTCGCCGCCGCCTGCAAGCACGCCGCTGAAGCGCTCACCGCCGCCGAGATCAATCACGCCGCGCTGCTCGGTCCGCACTACACCGGCCGGGCCACGGATTTCGCCCGGCTCAGCCGCGCGCTCACCCGTGCCGCCACTGCCGTGCGCTGCGCCCGCGGCCAAGACCTCGGGCGGGCCGCCCATTACATCTCCCGGGACGCGGCGGCAGACCAGGCGATCAGTGGTATCGCCGGGCAGGCCCGCCAGGACCTGTCCAGCTGGCAGGCGGTCCTCGCCCCCCCGCCCGCGATCGCCCCGCGGCCGGAACTGCTCTCCGGCACCATCGCGGCGGCAATCGGGTGGCTACGAGCGCACGTGAAGCCACTGCACGCCGCGAGCGATTTCACCACTGCGGTGAGCGAGGTCGTGGCCAGGCCGCTCACCTTCGGCCAGGCCCGCCAATTGCGGACGCTGCGGGAGGCGGCCGACTCCGCGCACGCGCAGCTGGCCGAGCGCGCCCCGGTGTTCCGGGATTTCTGCGGACAGTTGTACGCGGGCGCCAGCACCGACATCACGGCCCTGCGGGAGGCCCTGGCCTGGGCGCGCCACCTGCGGACGATGATCACCGGCGGGCCGGGGCCGCTCACCCCCGCACACCTCAGCGCCGCCGAGAGCGCCGTAGCGACTGACGGCCTGGCCGCGGCCGTGGATGCGTGGGACGAGGCGCGCACGGCGCTGCTGGCTGCGTTCAGCCCGGACCGCCGCGGCGAGCTGGCTGCCGAGCTCGACGACTACCAGGCCGGGGACCGGCTGCTGGAAACCATGTTCAACGACACCACCGGCCGCGACGAATGGCATGCCTACCAGGCGGCCCATGCCTCCCTGGCGGCGCATGGCCTGGCCGCGGCCGTTGAGTCCTGCCTCACCGAGCGGGTCGAGCCTGCCCAGATACCCCAGGTGATCGAACGGGCGCTGCTGCAGGAATGGGCCGAACACCAGTTGCGGAACGACCCTGCCCTGGCCCCGCTCCGGGGCATGGGCACTGACCCGCTGGTCACCGGCTACCAGCAGCTGAACCGGGCGCTGGCAGCCGCGGCGGCCGCGGATATCATTCGCGCCTGCAACGCCCGGCGCACGGGCGCGAGCACCGCCGAGGCCGCCGTCATCCGGCAGGAGGCGGGCAAGCAGGACAAGCACCTGCCGGTGCGGGAACTCCTGGCCCGGGCGCCCCACGTCGCCCAGGCGATGAAGCCCTGCTTCATCATGCCCCCGGCGGCGGTCAGCCAGTACCTGCCGGCCGGCCTGCACTTCGACGTCGTCATCTTCGACGAGGCCAGCCAGATCAGCCCGGCTGACGCAATCGGCGCCATCTACCGCGGGACCGCCCTGATCGTGGCCGGGGACCGGAAGCAGTTGCCGCCCTCCTTCCGCGGCGGCGAGCCTGCGGATGGGCAGCCCGGGCTGGCCGGATCGCCGGAAGGCCCTGATCCCGTATCCGTACTCGACCTAGCGCAGGAGTCCGGCGCTTTCTGGCACCTCGACCTGCGCTGGCATTACCGGTCCCGGCACGAGGCGCTGATCGCTTTCTCCAACTCCGCGTTCTACCAGGGGCGACTGGCCCACCTGCTCGCCGGGGACAACGGCGGGCCCGATGCCGGGGTGGAACTCCTGTACCACGAGCCGGCCGATCGGAGCGGAAACGCACCGGGCGACCCGGGCGAGGCCGCCCGGGTGGCGCAGCGGGTCATCCACCACTTCGACACCCGGCCGGACCTCAGCCTGGGCGTGGTGACGTTCAGCGAAGCCCATGCCGACGCCATCGAGACGGCCCTCGCCACGGCCCGTCAGCAGCGGCCCGACCTGGACCGGCGCTTGGCCAGCGATCGGCTGCGCGGGTTCTTCGTCAAGACCGCCCAGGCAGCGCAGGGTGACGAGCGGGACGTGCTGATCGTCTCCACCGGCTCCGGCCCGGACCAGAATGGCCAGTTCACGACGGACTTCGGCCCGCTCGGCAAGCCGGGCGGGTGGCGCAGGCTCAACGTCGCGATCACCCGGGCCCGCTACCGCACCGAGATCGTCACCAGCATCCGCGCTGCCGACATCCCCGGATCCGGCACCGCTGACGGGCTGCGTCACCTCCGCGGCTACCTCAGCTATGCCGCCCGGGGGGCCGCCGCCGCAGCCTGGGATGCGG
>JAIRTY010000177.1 GCA_031254715.1 Nocardiopsaceae bacterium
CGCGGCGCGCGCAGACGCGACGGAGGCGGGCGAGGCGGACGCGGCTGGGGCGGTGCCTGGCCGCGGCGGGATACCGAGCCGGGCCAGCGTCCGGGCCAGCCGGTCACTGCCCCGGAACCAGCCGGTCACCGGCAGGTGACCCTGCCCGAAGCCGTGCTGGCCGGGCGGCGTGTCGATGACCGGGCCGTCGGCCGCCCTGGGGTAAAGGAACTGCCGCACGCGCCCGAACTCCTGGCCTGGCTGCGGCTGGACGCCGGGCACCGTGTAGACGACCGTGTAGCGGGGGCCGCGCGACGACCGCCGCGGGGGAGTTACCAGCCGGTGCGGGCCAGGCATGCTGACCCCCGTGCCGAACATCGCCATGAACAGGCCGGTCTGCTGGGCGAGGGAGGCGAGCGCGCTGCCCGGCTGCCCGGGCTCGCCGTTGCCGGACACCACCACCGGGCGGGCAAGCCCCGGGCCGGTGAGGCTTGCCTGCGAGGGGCCTTTCGCCAGCGCAGGCGCTGCCAGCGCCAGCGTGACGGCGGTGGTCACGCCCGCGGTGAGGGCGGTGAAGGCAATCAGCCGGCGCAGCATGGGGCTCCTCCCGTGGTGCCTGCTCTTGCTACACCGCTGCCGGGGGAAAGGTTCCGCTTGCTACTGCGCCGAGCCGGCGATGGCGAGCGCGGCCGTCTTCCCGAAACCGCCCGCCAGCCGCAGCGCGACCCGCCGGGTGCCCCAGATCAGGGTGTTGCCGGTGGTGAGCTGCGCCGAGGCGGCGGCAGGCTGACCGTCCCTGGTGACGTAGAAGATCTCCTGCGGGCCCCTGACCCACAGGGCGCGGGCTCCGTTCACCTTGACCTCGGTCACGTTGCCGAGGTGGACGAACTTCTCGAAATAGAGCTGGTTCAGGTGGCCGGCGTACTCGTCCATGCGCACCTGGCCGTACTGCGTCCGGAGGTAGACCAGCGACGCAACCCGGCCCCGGTCGCTCACGATCACCTGGTCCGGCTGGCCCAGCACCGCCGGTACCCGGATCGGGAACGAGACCTGGCGGCGGGCCTGCGCCAGCGGCAGCCGCCGCTCGCCCGGCAGGGACGGCCGGCTTCCTGGGGCGCTGCCCGGCGCGGGCGCCGGGCCCGGCTGCTGGCGCAGCTCGATGCCGGCGAACCGGAACACGTGGCTGATCACCGCCCGTCCCTGCGGGGTCGCGACCAGCACCACGACCGCGACGAGCAGGGCCGCCAGCGCCCCGAGCGCGGCCCGCCAGACCGGGCGCCACCCGCGCCAGCCGCGCCACCCACGCCACCCACGCCACCCACGCCTGCCACTCCCGCTGCGCCCGTTGCGGCTGGCCGTCGTCCCTGCCAGCCGCTGCCCTACCACCGCGGTGAGGTCGGGGGCCGGCGGCACGTCGAGCTCGCCGGCCAGCGCCCGCAACTCGGCCTCCACGGCGTGCTGCCATCCAGCCCGGTCAGCCACTGGACACCCGCCCACGGTCAGCGGTTGCCAGCGCACCGCGCAGCTTTGCCAGTGCCCGCGACGTGCGGGACTTCACCGACCCGAGCGGCCATCCGAGCACCTGCGCCGTTTCCGCTTCGGACAGGTCGAGGAAGTACCGGCACACCAGGACCTGCCGGTCCTTGTCCGGGAGCGCGTTGACGGCCGCCAGCAGCCCGCCGTGCCGCTCGGCGGCCAGCACCTCGTCGACCGGGCTGCCGGCCGCCGCGTCACCGGCCGCGCCGCCACCGCCAGCCACGCCGCCACCGCCCGCACCACCCCCAGCCACGCCGCCGTCGGCTGCGCCGCCAACGGCCTGCGCGGTGGACAGCCGCAGCACCAGCGCCGCGCGGCGGCGCCGGGACCGGTTGAGGTTCCTTGTCTCGTTCGCGACGATGCTCAGCAGCCACGGCCCGAACGGCTCGCCCGCCCGGAACCGGGACAGGTGCCGGAACGCCTTCACGAAAGCCTCCTGGACGGCGTCGTCGGCCTCTTCCCCGGCTCCCAGCAGGAACGCGGTCCGGTGCGCGGGCAGCGTGTAACGGGCGACCAGGACGGCATAGGCGTCAAGGTCGCCGTCACGGGACCGGGCTACCGCCTCCGCGTCGTCGATGGTTCCCCTCGCTCTGGCGCGCTCGCGCACTGATTACACCGCCACCCCCAGGAAAGGTTCCAGATGTCGCCAGGGGGAGTTAGCTTGACGTCGAGACAAGCTGCCCCTACCGTGAAATGAGAGATACCTTGACATCGAGATAGTCGAGATGGTCAAGACAGTCGAGACAGTCAAGGCACCGAGACAACCGAGATAGCTGCGGAACGGGGCCCGGCGGGCCGGCCCGGATCGCCTTGCGGCAGGATGCTTACAGGCCGGGACTCGACGGCGAGCCGGGACTCGATGAGGAGGCGACCAGCGCCATGACGGCGAACAGCTTCGGAAGCCGGGCCACGCTCACGGCCGGAGACAGCCGGTACGAGATCCACCGGCTGGACGTGCTGGCGGCCGCGGGCAGTCTCCCGTTCTCCCTGAAGATTCTGCTGGAGAACCTGCTACGGACCGAGGACGGCCGTAACGTCCGGCCGGAGCACGTGACCGCGCTCGCGGAGTGGGACCCGGCGGCCGAGCCCGCGACCGAGATCGCGTTCACCCCCGCCCGGGTGATCCTGCAGGACCTGACCGGCGTGCCCGCGGTGGTGGACCTCGCCACCATGCGGGAGGCGATGCGGGACCTCGGCGGCGACCCCGGCAAGATCAACCCGCTGGTCCCGGCCGAGCTGGTGATCGACCACTCGGTGGTCGCCGACGTGTTCGGCCGGCCGGACGCGTTCGACCGGAACGTGGACCTGGAGTTCCAGCGCAACCGGGAGCGGTTCGCGTTCCTGCGCTGGGGCCAGCAGGCGTTCCGCCAGTTCAAGGTGGTCCCGCCCGGCACCGGCATCGTCCACCAGGTCAACATCGAGCACCTGGCCCGGGTGGTCATGACCGGCGGGCCGGGGGAGACGGACGGCGTCACCGCCTACCCGGACACCTGCCTGGGCACCGACTCCCACACGACCATGCAGAACGGTCTCGGCGTGCTCGGCTGGGGAGTGGGCGGCATCGAGGCCGAGGCGGCCATGCTGGGCCAGCCGGTCAGCATGCTGATCCCGAAGGTGGTCGGGTTCCGGCTGACCGGGGAGCTGCCCTCCGGCGCCACCGCCACCGACCTGGTGCTCACGATCACCGAGATGCTGCGGCGGCACGGGGTGGTCGGCAAGTTCGTGGAGTTCCACGGCGACGGGGTGGCCGCGGTGCCGGTCGCGAACCGGGCCACGATCGGCAACATGAGCCCGGAGTTCGGGTCCACCTGCGCGATCTTCCCGATCGACGCCGAGACCCTGACCTACCTGCGGCTGACGGGGCGGCCCGCTGAGCAGGTGGCCCTGGTCGAGGCGTACGCGAAGGAGCAGGGCCTGTGGCACGACCCGGCCCGGCCGGTCCGCTACTCCGAGGAGCTCACGCTCGACCTCGGCACCGTGGTGCCGTCGCTCGCCGGGCCCAAGCGGCCGCAGGACCGGGTGGCGCTCGCGGACGCCAAGACCGCGTTCCGGGAGGCGCTCGGCGCCTACGTGTCAGCGCCGGGGCTCGACAACGGGCTGAAGGGGACATTCCCCGCGTCCGATCCGGTGGCGCCCGACGACGAGGGGCGGGCGTCCGACCCGGTCCAGGTCACCCTGGACGACGGAACGGTGACGTCCGTCGATCACGGGTCGGTCGTCATCGCTGCCATCACATCGTGCACCAATACGTCGAACCCCACGGTCATGGTGGGCGCCGCGCTGCTGGCACGGAACGCGGTGGAAGCTGGGCTCGCGCGCAAGCCGTGGGTGAAGACGACCCTGGCGCCCGGTTCCAAGGTGGTCATGGACTACTACGAGCGCGCGGGGCTGCTGCCCTACCTGGAGAAGCTGGGCTTCAACCTGGTCGGGTACGGGTGCACGACCTGCATCGGCAACTCCGGGCCGTTGCCGGAGGCGATCAGCGCGGGGGTGGCCGAGCACGACCTCGCAGTAGTGTCGGTGCTGTCGGGGAACCGGAACTTCGAGGGCCGGATCAACCCCGACGTGAAGATGAACTATCTCGCCTCCCCGCCGCTGGTGGTGGCGTACGCGCTGGCCGGGACCATGGATATGGACATGGAACGGGAGCCGCTGGGCTCCAGGCCGGACGGCACGCCGGTGTACCTGCGTGACATCTGGCCGTCGGAGGCGGAGATCGGCGAGGTGGTTCGCGGCGCGGTGGCGGCCGAGATGTTCACCCGCGACTACCAGGATGTGTTCGAGGGCGACGACCGGTGGCGCTCACTCGAAGTGCCGTCGGGGGACACGTTCGCGTGGGACCCTGACTCGACCTACGTCCGGCG
>JAIRTY010000182.1 GCA_031254715.1 Nocardiopsaceae bacterium
TCCCATCGAGCAGATGCACAACCAGCTGACCATGCTGGCCTACGACATGAACAGTGCCCCGCTGTCGTACGGGCACGGCGCCCCGCTACGGCTGCGCAATGAGGTCCAGCTCGGCTTCAAGCAGGTCAAATGGCTGGCCGGGATCGAATTCGTGGGCCGCTTTTCCGAGGTCGGCGGCGGCTACGGCGGCTACAACGAGGACCACGAGTTCTTCGGCTACCGCCAGTCCATCTAACGGCGGGCAAAACCGTGAGGGGAACCAGCGGACAGGATCAGGGGGAGCGATCATGACCGGAAGCCATGCGCATGGTCGTTCGGATGCTCTGGTGTTTTTCGGGGCGACCGGAGACCTGGCGTACAAGCAAATCTTCCCGGCACTGGCCGCGCTGGTAGCGAGGCAACGGCTGGATGTGCCGGTGATCGGGGTGGCCAAGTCCGGGTGGGACCGGGACCGGCTCATCAAGCGGGCACGGGACAGCCTCGCCGACCACGAGGGTATCGAAGCGCAGGCCGCGGACCGGCTGTACGGGCTGCTGCGCTACGTGGACGGCGACTACGCCGACCCTGGGACGTTCAAAGCGCTCCGTGCCGAACTCGGCGGCGCCAGAGCCCCGCTGCACTATCTCGCTATCCCTCCGGCACTGTTCGGCACCGTGGTCAAGGGCCTGCACGAGTCCGGGTCCGCGGATGGCGCCCGGGTGGTGATCGAGAAGCCGTTCGGCCACGACCTGGCGTCGGCGCAGGAGCTGAACGCCGTCCTGCACCAGGTGTTCCCCGAGACCTCGATCTTCCGGATCGATCATTACCTGGGCAAGGAGGCGGTGCTCGGCCTCCTGTACTTCCGGTGCGCCAACTCCTTCCTCGAGCCGATCTGGAACCGCGCCTATGTGGACTCGGTGCAGATCACCATGGCCGAGGACTTCGGCGTGGCCGGCCGGGGCGCGTTCTACGACCAGACCGGCGCCATCCGCGACGTGGTGCAAAACCACATGCTCCAGGTGCTGTCCCTGGTGGCCATGGAACCGCCTGCCGGATACGGCCACGAGGACATCAGGGACGAGAAGGCAAAGGTGCTGCGCGCCATACCCCCGCTGCGGCCGTCCGATGTCATCCGGGGCCAGTTCTCCGGCTACACCGATGAGCCCGGGGTGGCTAAGGACTCCGCCGCGGAGACGTTCGTGGCGCTGCGGGCGCATGTCGACACCTGGCGGTGGGGCGGGGTGCCGTTCTTCATCCGGGCGGGCAAGCGGCTGCCGGTCACCGCGACCGAGGTCCTGGCCCGGCTGCGCCGGCCACCTGATGCCAACGCGGGCCGCGACGGCGACGGGGAAGCGAATTACGTGCGATTCCGCCTGAGCCCGGACATCGCGATCTCGCTCGGCGCCAGGATCAAGGCGGTGGGGGAGACGATGACCGGCACGGATGTCGAACTAGCCCTGCACGAGCAGCCTGGGCCGGCCCAGCTGGCGCCCTACGATCGGCTGCTCGGCGACGCGATGGACGGCGACGCCTCGCGGTTTGCCCGTGAGGACGCCGTGGAGGCCGCGTGGACGGTGGTGGGCAGCGTGCTCGGCGACGCTACCCCGCCGCACCGTTACCAGCCCGGCACGTGGGGTCCGGAGCAAGCCGCGAGCCTGACGGCCCGCCACGGCGGCTGGCGTGATCCCCGCTCCGCGGAGGCTGAGAAGTGAGCAGTGCCGCCGGTGCCGGGGACCTGGCCGCCCGGCCGGGTCACGGCTCGGCGGGCAGCTCGCCGGTCTCCTCGTAGGCAGCGATCATGGCGAGCCGCCGGGCATGCCGGGGCTCTCCGGAGAAGGCGGTCTCAATGAACGCTTTCGCGAAGCTTCGCGCCTGCTCCACCGAGTACTCCCGCGCGCCCAGGCTGAGCACGTTGGCGTTATTGTGCAGGCGAGCCAGCCTCGCGGTTTCCGTGTTCCAGGCGATGGCGGCGCGGATGCCCCGGATCTTGTTGGCGGCGATCTGCTCGCCGTTGCCTGAGCCGCCGATCACGATGCCGAGGCTGCCCGGATCGTCCACCGCCTTCTCCGCCGCCCGCATGACGTAGACCGGGTAGTCGTCGTCCTGCACATACCTCGGCGGCCCGCAATCGACCGGCTCGTGCCCGGCCTGGCTAAGCCAGTCCGCCAGTTGGGCCTTGAGCTCGAATCCAGCGTGGTCGGATCCCAGGTATACGCGCATTTCGCCTCCCCAAAGCCGGCCCCTTGATTTCGTTCCCCGTTAGCCGGTCAGCTACCAGTATCCGGTGCAAGATGAGCGTGATTGCCTGAGCCTTGAGGGCGGACTCATAGGGGATCAAGGTCACATTTCCGGCGGGTGAGATGGCCTGGCCTGGCGGCCAATATCTGGGGTGCCGTAGCCTGGAAACGTGATCGGAGGGCTTCCGGACAGCATCCGCGGCTGCCTGTTCGACATGGACGGCGTGCTGACCGAGACGGCCAGCGTGCACGACGCCGCCTGGAAGGAAGCGTTCGACACATTCCTGCGCGCCCGGACGCAGTCAACTGGCGAGGCTTTCGTTCCATTTGATCC
>JAIRTY010000201.1 GCA_031254715.1 Nocardiopsaceae bacterium
CCGCATCCAGCAGCTGCCGTGAGTCTCCGGCGGTCGCGGCCGGAGCCGGGATGGAGACGGGTGGAGCATGGCCACGAGGACACGTAGGCAGGCGCCCGCGCCGCACGTCGCGGACAGCCACGGCCTGATCCGCGTGCACGGCGCCCGCGAGAACAACCTCAAGGACGTCAGCGTCGAGATCCCGAAGCGGCGGCTGACGGTGTTCACCGGCGTCTCCGGTTCGGGTAAGAGCTCGCTCGTCTTCGAGACGATCGCGGCGGAGTCGCAGCGGCTGATCAACGAGACCTACAGCGCCTTCGTGCAGGGGTTCATGCCGACCGTGGCGCGGCCCGAGGTCGACGTCCTCGAAGGGCTGACGACCGCGATCCTGGTCGACCAGCAGCGGATGGGCGCCGACCCCCGCTCCACGGTCGGCACCGCTACCGACGCCAACGCGATGCTGCGCATCCTTTTCAGCCGCCTGGGGCAGCCGCACATCGGCTCGCCCAAGGCGTACTCCTTCAACGTGGCGTCGATCAGCGGAGCGGGCGCGGTCACCCTGGAGCGCGGCGGGCAGACCGTGCGGGAGCGCCGCAGCTTCAGCATCACCGGCGGTATGTGCCCGCGCTGTGAAGGCCGGGGAACCGTCACCGACATCGACCTGTCCCAGCTCTACGACGACAGCAAGTCGCTGCGCGGGGGCGCGCTCCTGGTCCCCGGCTACAAAACCGGCGGCTGGAACTACCGGCTCTACAGCGAGTCGGGCCTCGTCGACCCGGACAAGCCGGTCCGCAAGTACACCAAGAAGGAGCTGCACGACTTCCTCTACAAGCAGCCGGTCCGGATGAAGATCGCGGGCATCAACATGACCTATGAGGGACTGGTGCTGCGGATCCAGAAGTCAATGCTGTCCAAGGACAGGGAGGGGATGCAGCCGCACATCCGGGCGTTCGTGGACCGGGCGGTCACCTTCACCACCTGTCCCGAGTGCGGCGGCACCCGGCTGTCCGAGCTCGCCCGGTCGTCCATGATCAACGGGATCAGCATCGCCGGCGCCTGCGCCATGCAGATCAGCGACCTGGCCGGGTGGGTCCGCGGCCTCGATGAGCCGTCGGTGGCGCCGCTGCTCGCCGCGCTGCAGCACACTCTCGACTCGTTCACGGAGATCGGGCTTGGTTACCTCTCGCTCGACCGGCCCTCCGGCACGCTGTCGGGCGGCGAGGCGCAGCGCGTCAAGATGATCGGCCACCTCGGCTCCGCGCTCACCGACGTCACCTACGTGTTCGACGAGCCGACGATCGGGCTCCACCCGCACGACATCCAGCGGCTGAACGACCTGCTGCTGCGGCTGCGGGACAAGGGCAACACCGTGCTCGTGGTGGAGCACAAGCCGGCCGTGATCGCGATGGCCGACCACGTCGTCGACCTCGGCCCCGGCGCGGGCGCGCAGGGCGGCACGCTGTGCTTCGCTGGCACGGTCGACGGCCTGCGGTCCAGCGGCACGCTCACGGGCCGGCATCTCGGTTACCGGGCCGCCCTCAAGCCGGACACCCGTAAGCCGGACGGCCGGCTCGAGATCCGCAACGCGACCCTGCACAACCTGCAGGACGTGAGCGTGGACGTCCCGCTCGGCGTGCTCTGCGTGGTGACCGGCGTCGCCGGTTCTGGCAAGAGCTCGCTCATCCACGGTTCGATGCCCAGCGGGTCCGGGGTGGTCTCGATCGACCAGGCGCCGATCCGCGGCTCACGGCGCAGCAACCCGGCCACCTACTCCGGGCTGCTCGACCCGATCCGGACCGCGTTCGCCAAGGCCAACGGCGTCAAGCCGGCGCTGTTCAGCGCGAACTCCGAGGGCGCCTGCCCGAACTGCAACGGCAACGGCGTCGTCTACACCGACCTGGCCATGATGGCCGGGGTGGCGACCGTGTGCGAGGAGTGCGACGGCAAGCGGTTCCAGGCCAGCGTGCTGGAGTACAAGCTCGGCGGGCGGGACATCAGCCAGGTGCTCGCCATGCCGGTCAGCGAGGCACTGGAGTTCTTCGGCGACGGGACGGCGAACAACCCGGCCGCGCGGAAGATCCTGCACCGGATGGCGGACGTCGGGCTCGGCTACCTGACCCTGGGCCAGCCGCTGACCACGCTCTCCGGCGGTGAGCGGCAACGGCTCAAGCTGGCGATCCAGATGGGCATCGAGGGCGGCATCTATGTGCTCGACGAGCCGACCAGCGGCCTGCACCTCGCCGACGTCGAGCAGCTGCTCGCGCTGCTCGACCGGCTGGTGGACGGGGGCAAGTCGGTGATCATCATCGAGCATCACCTCGCGGTGATGGCGCACGCCGACTGGATCATCGACCTCGGCCCTGGCGCCGGGCACGACGGCGGGCGGGTGGTGTTCGAGGGCCTGCCAGCGGACCTGGTCGCCGCGCGCAGCACCCTCACCGGCGAGCACCTCGCTGAGTACGTCAGCTGACCCTTCGCAGCCGCTGCGGGATTCAGCCGCTGCCGGGATCGGGCCGCTGGCCAGCCCTGGATGCCCGCCGCTGCTTAGCCCTGGATGGCGTCCGCAAGCAGCCTGACCTGCTCTGCCTCGGCCGAGCAGGGCATGAAGATGAGCTCGTCGCACCCGGCCTGCTCGAAGGCCGCCGTATAGGAGCGGACCATGTCCGCGCTCACAGCGGCGCCAGCGGCGATCTGGCTGGCCGCCTCCCCGATGAAGGCGTAGTAACGAGTCAGGTAGCTGTCGGCGGCGGCGCGGGCGTCCGGTCCGAGCGAGAAGTAAGCCAGCGACAGCTTCCGCGGCCGGCCGGTGCGCCCGGCGTCCTGCCAGGCCTTGTCGACGGCCGCGGCGCCGCTGGCGAACATGTCAGGTGAGCCGCCGCCCATGATCCACCCGTCGCCGACGCGGGCCGCCCGGCGGAAGGAAGCCTCGCTCCGGCCACCGATGATCAGTTCGGGCCCGCCCGGACGGACCGGAGACGGGCCGATCGGATCAGTGCCGTGCAGGCCCTCACCGCGCCAGATCTGCCTCATCTGGTCCAGTTGCTCATCCAGCCGCCGTCCGCGGCCCTTCTCGGTCACCTCGCTGGCCGCGAAGTCATCCGCGCGGCCGCCGACGGCCACCCCGAGCACGAAGCGGCCGCCGGAAACCCGGTCCAGCGAGGCGGCCTGCTTGGCGAACAGGGCAGCGTTCTTCTGCAGCGGTGCGAGCAGGATCGAGGTGGTCAGCCGGATCCGCTCGGTCACCGCAGCCGCCGCCGTGAGAGCGATCAGCTCGTCATAGCTGGGATAGACGAGGCGGCCAATCGTGCCGAGAGTGCTGAACCCCCTCTCCTCGGCGAGCCTGGCCCAGCCGGTCAGCTCTCTCCCGCCGGTATCGGGCACCGCGTTCGGCAGGCCGATTCCTACGTCCATCTCATCTACCTCGCAATGGCACGCGATCAGCTCAGATCGTCAGGTGCGGGTTGTGTCTGGCGGAGTTTCCACCGGCCGCCCATGCCGCTGACAGCACTTCCACCTTAGGGGGAGAGGCTTCAGCCTGCGGCCCATAGGCCAGGCCGCGCCGGGGGACGGTCCGGGTTATCGTGGTGCCGACATCCGTTTGCTGGTGATTAGGCCCGGCCTGCCGGAGACATCATGAGCCAGGATCCTGCGTCAACCCCGGACCCGCCGCACTTCCGGGGACTGCCGATGGCCGAGAACCGGCTCATCACAATCGAGGGTGTACGTGGGGCCTGAACCCGCCGTTCTCGAGCAGCGATCGGGCGATGTAGTTGGTCAAGTTGCGCATCAGGCATTGACTGCAGTCGCCTCCGCGTTGCTTCTCGGGGCCAACGCCCGGACCAGTACCGCTCCGATCTCCGTGAGCTGCCTTTGGGACACATCCGCAGTCAGGATCGCCTGGGAGCCGTGGAAGGTGCCGGCCCACTGATGCAGTTCGACGGACACACCGGATTGCAGCATCCTGAGCGCGTACTCGATAGCCTCGTCGCGGTTGGGATCGAGCTCTGCGGTGGCGATATATGCCGGTGGCAGGCCGGATAGGTCTTCGGCCCGGGCCGGTGCGGCGTATGGGCCGGCAGTCGTGTCTCCGAGGTAGTGCCTCCAGCTGGCCGCCACTTTCTCTCGCGTCAGGAATACCGTGTCGGTGAACTCCCGGGCCGACCATGTCGTTTGCCGATCGTCGAGAGCCGGCTGGTTGAGCAGCTGGAAGCAGATCCGCGGCCCCTGCTTGGCTCTGGCGCGCAGTGCGACTGCCGCGGCCAGAGTCGCGCCGGCCGAATGGCCAGCAACTGCGATGCGCTCGGTATCGATGCCCAGAGCCGCCGCCTGGTCCGCCGTCCACACCAGCGCCGCGTACGCATCGTCGAGCGCGGCCGGGAACCGATCCTCCGGAGCCAGGCGATACTCGACCGACACCACGAGCGCATTCGTGTCGGCCGCTACCCGCGACACCCACGGATGCTCGACGTCCACGCCGCCCATCACGAACCCGCCCCCGTGCATCCACACGATCGCGCCCTGCGGCGTGCGCGGCCTGTAGATCCGCACTGGCACAGGCGGGTCCGCGGGCAGGGTTCGGTCGGTGACCTCTACACCAGCAGCGTCGGGCCGCGGAGTCGTAGCCGCCAACGCTGCCAGACCCTGCCGGGCAGCGTCGACATCATCGAGTCGCGCCTCGGGGAACAGAGAAACGTGGGCTTGGAGTTCGGGGTCCATGTCGGTCAGCATCCGCCACACTGGTGTCACACGTCTTGGACAAATGTTCCCCGCGAACCCCGCTTGCCGGCGACCGCACCTGCGGACGACACGTCGAGTCGGCCACGCGACCTCAGCCGGCCTGGGAGTTGACCTGCTCGCGGGAGGATCCGGAGACCCGGGCGTAGCTGTTGACGATGGCCTCGATCGTCGCGGGGTCGATGACATCCTCGAGCCGGGAGAACCCTTCGGGAGCGCGGCGCTCGACCTCGTCGATGACGCTTTCCGGCCCGCCGGCGCGGTTGCGGACCACGACCTCTTCGGTGGGCGGCCGACGTTCGTGCTGGTAGGCCTGCAGTGCGTCAGCGGGGTCGGCATGGCGCGCCAGGTGTCCGGCGAGGCTGGTGGCGTCCAGGATGGCCTGGCCGGCGCCGTTGGAGCCCATCGGGTACATCGGGTGCGCGGCGTCCCCCAGCAGGGTGACCCGCCCCTGCGTCCAGTACGGCAGCGGATCCCGGTCGCACATCGGGAACTCGAAGAACTCCCCGGTGGCGCCGATGAGTTCCGCGTGGTCGAGGAGCGGGGTGCGGAACCTGCCGACATGGGGCTCCAGTTCGGCCGGGTCGGCACGGCGGGACCAGTCCTGGCGCTGCGGGGGCGGATCACCGGGCCGGCCGGTGCGTATGCAGACCGCCCAGTTGGTGAGCCTGCTGCCCGGGCCCCGGCCCTGGGCGATCGGGTAGATCACCAGCTTGGCCGCGGTGCCGCCAGCGATGGGCATCGCCTGGCCGGCGCCGAACTCCGGCCAGTCGGCGGCTCCCCGCCACATCATGACGCCGTTCCAGCGGGGCGGGCCCTCCGCCGGGAACATGGCAGACCGGACCGTCGAGTGGATTCCGTCGGCGGCCACCAGCACGTCCCCCCGCGCTGGGGCCAGCGGGCCGCCGTGCCGGTCTGCGAAGTCCGCGCG
>JAIRTY010000215.1 GCA_031254715.1 Nocardiopsaceae bacterium
CCCCGCCGGCGCCGTCCGCGCCCTCCGCCCGGCCCGCGCCCTCCGCCCGGTCCGCGCCCTCCGCCCGGTCCGCGCCGTCCGCCCCGTCCGTTACCGGGAGGAAAGCGATCACCAGGAACTCACCGTTCCCAGTTGGGGCTGCCGACAGGTGCCCGCCCAGCATGGCGGCGCGCTCGCGCATGCCGATGATGCCGTGGCCACCCTGGTAAGCACCCCCGGGGTAATCACCTCCGGCACCAGTGCCGTCCGCGGGATCGCTGCCGTCCGCGGGACCGCTGCCGCCGGCGGGCGGCACCACCCCGGCGGCGCCGGTGCCCGCCGGGCAGTTGTCGTTGCGTACCTCTATCACCAGGCCGGACTCGCCGTAGGCGAGCCGCAGCCGGACCGATGAACCCGGAGCGTGCCGCATGGCGTTGCTCAGCGCCTCCTGCGTGATCCGGTAGGCGGACAGGTCCACGCCGGGCGGCAGTGGCCGGGGCGTGCCGGTGATGTCGGTGGTAACCGTAACCCCGCCGTTGCCGGCGGATTCGAGCAGCCCGGCCAGGTCAGCCAGGCCTGGCTGGGGCGCGGTGTCCGGCGCGTCGCTGCGCAGCACCCCCAGCAGGCGGCGCAGCTCGTTCAGGCCCGTCAGCGCGCTGGCGCGGATCTCGCCGAAGCTCTCGACCAGCTCCGGCGGCGGGTCGGCTGACTTGTAGGGTGCGGCCTCCGCCTGAATCGCGATCACCGACATGTGATGGGCGACCACGTCGTGCAGCTCACGCGCGATGCGCTGGCGTTCTTCCAGCAGTGCCCGCTCCCCCTCGTGCCGCCGCTGCACCACCGCCAGCTCCGCGCGGCTGCTGCGGCGGGACCGCACGATCACGCCGGCCAGCACCGGGATCGCGGCCACGATGACGCCCGCGCTGGTCCGCGGGTCGATGAGGACGGCGCCCAGCACGGTGACGATGCCCGCTGCGGCCACGACCCAGGGCCGGCACCGGACCGCGACCGCATACAGGCAGAGCATGTAGATGAGGATGCCCGCGGGGGGGTAAACGGCCGACGACAGCGACCGCGGCGGGACCGCCAGGCTGGCCCAGATCGTGGCCGCGGCCGCTGCGGACCAGGCGGTGAGCGGCAGGTGGGTGCGCAGCACCAGCGGCGCGCAGACCACTGCCGCCACCAGCAGCAGCAGGTTGGCGCTGACGTGATGGCCCCGGCTGACGTTCTGCGCCCCCAGCGCGGCGTTCGTGAGGCCGAAGCAGATCAGCGCGATCACCACGTCGGCGACGAAGACAAAGTCGACCCGGCCGCGCCGGAGCCAGGCCGGCCGCGGCGCCGGGGGGTTCGTGACGCCGTTCGCGAGGGCGCCAGCGAGCCAGTTCCGGGCGGTACCGGCTATCCGGTCCCGGTCGCCGCGCAGGCGGGAGTCCCGCTGTGCCCGGCCGGCGCGGCCGGGCGGCGCCGTCTCCGGGGGCGGGACACCAGAGCTCATGCGCTCAGGGTATGGCGGGGTGCGCGCCTGTTGCGTGCCCCGGAAGAGTGATCCGCGCGCGGCTACCTGAGTAGGGGGCGGATGCCGCTGCCCGGTCCCCGGCGGCGCGCGTCCCCGGCTCCGGTGCAACCGTCTGCTACCGGCGGGGCAGCCGCGCAATGGGCTCCGCAGCGGGACGCGGACGAGGCGGTACCGTCCGTAGCTTCCTGGCCATCACGTACTGGACCAGGAAGGACACGCCGATGAGAAGCCGCCGCGTGACCGCGATCGCGGTCGCATCCGTGGCCGTGGTGCTCGCGACCACCGCGGCGATATCGAACGGGCCGGGCGACCGGCCGGTGCCGCTGCCCGCCCTCAGCCCGGCGGCACTGTCCGCCCGCTACGCGGCCGACGCCCGGGCGATCGCCGGCGCCGCCCAGGCCGCGCAGCGGTCGGGTGAGGCGGGCCGGGCGCGCGCGCTCGCTGAGATGCGCGGCCGCCAGTTCCTGCTCTTCGATCCCCGCGGCCAGGGGGAGGCGGCCGAGGTCCTGGGCAACCTGGCGACGGCCCGGCGGGTCGTCATCCTGGTGCCCGGCTCGGACACCTCGCTGACCACCTTCTTTTCACGGGGCCCGGCGTCGCCGGACGGCGGCGCCCGCGCGCTGGCGGCCGAGGCGCGCAGGCTGGACCCACGGTCCCGGCTCGCGATCATCGCCTGGCTCGGGTACCCAGCCCCGGCCACCCTCAGCCCGTCGATCCTGACCTCGGGCGACGCCCAGCAGGGCGCCCGGGCGCTGCGGCCGCTGGTGGACCGCCTCGCCCGGCGCGGCGCGCGGATCGCGCTGCTGTGCCACAGTTACGGGTCGGTCGTCTGCGGCCTGGCCGCGCCGCACCTTCCGGTCACCGACATCGCGGTGTTCGGCAGCCCCGGGATGGACGCCGTCTCGGTGCGGTCCCTGCACACCACGGCACGGGTGTGGGCGGGGCGGGGAAGCGGGGACTGGATCGGCGACGTCCCTCACATCCACCTGCTCGGGATGGGCTTCGGGCAGGACCCCGCCGCGCCCGGCTTCGGCGCCCGCCGCTTCG
>JAIRTY010000227.1 GCA_031254715.1 Nocardiopsaceae bacterium
GTCCATCAGCAGCCCGTGCAGCAGGACGACTGCCGGTCCGTCTCCGCCGGTGTCGGTGTACTCGATGGTCCCGGCGGAAAGCTCGATCTCGTGCCTGTTCATGATCATCCTCCTCGGTAGCTGACGGGTTCCGCTGCGGCCGGTGGTGGCCGGCCGAGCAGGTGGCGGCGCAGGAACGACAGTTCCGCCGCGACCGCCGGCCGGTGAGCGTCCAGGAAGGGGGCGTAGTGCCCGCCGGGCAGCCGTGCCAGTTCGCCGCGGGGTGCCCGGCCGGCCGCCCTGATCGCGGGCCCGGCCAGCGCGGACTGGTCCTCCTCGCACACCATCACCAGCAGCGGGCAGGCCACCAGGGACGCATACCGGCCGGGCCGGTAGAAACCGAGCCGCACCGCCGACCAGGCGGCTACCTCCTGCCGCCAGTCCGGGTAGGCGTTGCCCGGGTTGAGCGCCCGGCCGCTGTCGCGGCTGTCCGGCGTTGTCAGCATCACGACGTCCCCCGGCTCGCCGGCCAGCGGCAGCAGCCGGGGCTGACGGCCAGCGAGCCGGCCGAGCCCGTCGAGGACACCGCGGCCGGTAAACCGCGCCATCGCCAGCGGTCGCTGGTGCCGGGCCGCGTTCCGCAGCGGGGCGAGGCCACCGGCGTTGGGAGTCTGCGCGATGGCCGCGCCCAGCCAGGGAGTTGCGGCCGCGACCCGGAAGACGTGCCCGCCGGAGCCGGAGAAGGCCCAGATCCCGACCCTGCCCGGCTCGACACCTGGCAGGTCAGCCGCGTACCTGAGCGCGGCCTGCCAGTCGGCGAGCTGGTCGCGGATCCCGGCAACTTGCCGCGGCCGTCCCCCGCTCTCCCCCAGGTGGCGGTAGTCGAAGGCCAGCACGCTGAACCCGGCCGCATGGAACCGGCGGGCGAACAAGTCGGTGCCCGGCTCCTTGGTGACCCCGAACCCGCCGGTCATGATCACGCAGGCGCCGTTGGCTCCCGGGTAGTGCCAGGCGGCGCATTCGGTGCCGCCGCTGGCGAACCGTACCCGCTGCCGCTGCCGCGGCAGCTGGCCGGTGGCGTTGCCCGGCTGCGCGGTGAGCCGGGCTGGTGACTCAGGCATGTTTCCGCCAGCATCTGGGCGCGGCTCGGACATCTCGGCCTCCCCCGGGGAACGGGAATCTCACCCGCCAGCCGACCGCGCAGCAGGCACCCGCGTCGTCACGGGAACCGGTGAAATCGACTGAGGCGCGTCTCGCGGCCGGTCAGCGGCCGGGCCTCACCTGCACTGTCAGGGCTGCGGGCCGCCGGGAGCCGGTGCTCAGGCCTCCGGCAGGGTCATGAGCTCCACCCGCCGGTGAATGCCGAGTTTCTGGTAGACGTGCCGCAGGTGGGTTTCCACCGTGTTGACGCTCAGGTAGAGCTGGGCGGCGATCTCCCGGTTGGTCTTGCCGCCCCTGGCCAGCCGGGCCACCGCTGCCTCCTGCGGCGTGAGCTGCCCGGGCGGGGTGATGCCGGCGCGGCCCCCGGCACGGCGGTACTGCGCCCGGGCCTGCTGCGCGTGCCAGCCGGAGCCGCAGCTTTCTGCCAGCCGCAGCGCCTCGCCGAGCAGCCCCCTGGCCTGGCCGGCGTCACCCTGGCGGTGCCGGAACCCGCCGCAGGCGGTCAGCAGCTGGGCCCTGGCCAGCGGGATCGGCATCTCCTGCGCGAGGGCGAGCGCTGCCCGGTAACACTGGCCGGCTTGTCCCGCGTCACCGCCATGCTCGGCCAGCGCAGCCCGGCCTGCGGCGACGGCGACCTTGGGCCAGCGGGCGGGCAGCGCGGTGGCGACCGGCTCCAGCCAGCAGATCAGCCGTTCGGCGTCGTCGGCCCGCCCGCAGGCCAGGTAGGCGGCGATCGCGTCGGCCGCCCAGGGGATCGTGCCCGGGTCGCGTACCTCCAGGTCCTCGGCGAGCTCCCGCATGGCGCTGAAGGCGGCCGAGGCGGTTTCCGGATCGCCGCGGCGCAGGGCGAGCGTCCCGCGCGGCAGGTGAACGGGCAGCGTCAGGTAGCCGATGGTGGCGCCCCCGGCGACGGCCTCGTCGGCGCGGGCCGACCACTCCGCCGCTTCGTCCAGCCGCCCGAGGTCGAGCAGGGTCACGGCTCGGTCGGCGGCCGCGAACGGAGTCATGATCGGGGCCAGGTCGCTGTACTCGAGCAGGCGGGTGTTCAGTGCCAGCGCCTCGTCGAGCCGGCCGAGCCGCCAGCTCAGCCGGGTCCTGAACATCAGCGCGATCGCCATGCCCAGCGGGTCTGACCGCTGCTGCGCGGCCTCGATGATGCCGTCCAGCAGCCGCTGCGCAACGCCGAACCGTTCCGCCGACAGGGCCAGCATGGCGTACTGGGTCACCGTGTCCCACCACGGCGCCCCCGACGGCCGCCAGGCCGGCGCGGCCGCCGCGGTCCGGGCCGCGGCCTCACCGGCAGCCAGCCCGGCCGGGTCGCCGGAAAAGTAGGTGCCGACCGCCCACACGCCGTCAGCGGCGGCCCGGACCGGGGCCGCGGCGCCGGCGGCGAGCTGCCGGGCCCGGGCGGCCAGCGGCGCGGCCTGCCGCCAGCCGTAGGTGACGAGCACCTGGGCGGCGTGATCGGTCATCGCCCCGGCGGCCAGGTCGCTGTCACCGGGCCCGGCCAGCCGCACGGCTTCCTCCAGCGCCACCCCGGCCTCGACGGGCCGGCCGACCGCCAGCTGGGCGTGGGACAGCTGGACCAGGACCGACATCCGCATCTCGGCGGGCAGGTCAGCTCGGGCCAGCAACTCCTCGTAGACGGCCACCGCGGCCTGATGATCCCCGGCGGCGGTCAGCGCCCGGCCCAGGTCGAAGACCAGCTCGGCCGGCGCCGGCGGGATGGCCAGGTCCGCCGCCGCCTGCAGCTGGCGGCGGGCCGCGGCCACCGCACCGGCCGCCAGCGCCTCCCGCCCGGCCCGGGCCGTCACCGCCACGGCCTGGGCGTCTCCTTCGAGCCGGGCCGCCACCGCGTGGCCGGCCGCCTCGGTAGGGCTGGCCCCGCGGGCGGCCAGCGCCCGGAACGCGGCCTCGTGCAGCCGGGCCCGGACCGGGGCTGCCAGCTCGTAGACGGCCTGGCGGATGAGCTCATGGCTGAACTCGGCCCAGCCGTCACCGGTCAGGCTGCCAAGCCCGGCCGCCGCGAATGCCTCCTGGGCTGCCGCCGCTGCGTCGTCCGGCAGCCCGGCCACCTGCGCCGCCACTTCGGGCCGGAACCGCCGTCCCAGCACGGCCGCGGCCCGCAGGTAGGCCAGGGCGGGCTCGCCCAGCCCGGCCAGGTGGGACAGCAGCAGCCGCCGCGCCCACGAGGTTCCAGGACCTGGCGCCGGGTCCGGGATGCCCTGCCCGGCCCGCAGCAACGTGGCCACGTGGTCCAGCAGCAGCGGGTTCCCCGCGCACGGGTCGGCTGCCCGGGCCAGGTCATCGGCCGCGAGCCGCGCCGCGGCCGGGCGCCCGCCGCCCCCGGGGCGGGCCTCAACCGCCCGCTGCCGGAGGAATGCCCGCGCCGCCTCGCCGCTCAGCGGGGCAAGGTGCTGTACCGAAGCCAGGTGCTGGGCGGCCAGTTCCTCCCCCGCCTGCAGCGCCTCCGGCGGCCACGGCCGGGTGGTGACCACCACCGCGACCGGCAGCGCCGGGATCCGCCGGCAGATCAGGCGCAGCAGCGTCAGCGAGTCGCGGTCCGCCCAGTGGACGTCATCCAGTGCCAGGAACACCGGCCCCGCGGCCGCCACCTGCCGCAGGCCCGCCAGCACAGCGTAGAAATAGTCCGCCGGAGCCGGGGCAGCGCCGGCACCGGGTGCCCCGCCGGGCACATCCGGCCCGGCAGGCCCGGCGGGCGCATCCGGCCCGGGTGCCCCGGCGGGCCCGGCCAGCACCGCATCCAGTGCCTGGCTTATCAGGCCGAACGGCAGCGCCGCTTCC
>JAIRTY010000253.1 GCA_031254715.1 Nocardiopsaceae bacterium
CGCGGCGCCGGCCGCGCCGGTGATCCGCGACGACAAGGAAAACCAGCGCGACAACCTCATCTACACCTGGGAGGTGGGGGACGCCGCGGGCACCGACCGCGCGTTCGAGCAGGCGGACCGCATCTCCCGGCTCCGGCTGCACTACCCGCGCTCGCACCCGAGCCCGATCGAGTGCTGCGGCTCGATCGCCGATTTCAACCGGGCGACGGAGAAGCTCACCGTCTACATGACCACCCAGGCGCCGCACATCATCCGCGCCGCGGTGGCGCTGGTGGCCGAGCTGCCCGAGCACATGATCCGGATCATCTCGCCGGACATCGGCGGCGGGTTCGGCAACAAGGTGCCGGTCTACCCGGGGTACGTGTGCTCGATCCTGGCCTCCATCCTGCTGGAGCGGCCGGTCAAATGGATCGAGGACAAGTCGGGGAACCTCATCTCCACCGGTTTCGCGCGCGACATCTACCTGGACGGCGAGCTGGCGCTGCGCAAGGACGGCAAGATCCTCGGGGTCCGGATGAACGTGGACGCCGACCACGGCGCGTTCTTCTCCGACGCTCAGCCGAGCAAATTCAAGATCGGCCTGCTGCACTCCACGTTCGCCTGCTACGACATCGGTGCCGGCCACCTGACCGCGACCGGCACCTACAGCAACAAAGCACCCGGCGGGGTGGCGTACCGGTGCTCGTTCCGGGTCACCGAGGCGATGTTCTTCCAGGAACGGATGATCGCCCAGGCGGCCCAGGATCTCGGCATGGACCCGGCCGAATTCCGGCGCCTCAACTACGTGCGCGACGAGGACTTCCCGCACCGGACCACGTTCGGCTTCCTGCTCGACTCCGGCCAGTACGGCAAGTGCCTGGACGTCGGGCTGAAGGCGGTCGGGTACCAGGACTTCCGGCGGCAGCAGGAGGAGGCGCGCAGCCGCGGCAGGCTGCTCGGCCTGGGCATCTCCACCATGACCGAGCCGCTCGGGGCCGGGAACAGCCGCGAGTACGACATCCTCGGCATCAAGATGTTCGACTCGGCCGAGCTCAAGGTGCACATGACCGGCAAGGCCATCCTCCGGACCGGCGCCAAGACCCAGGGCCAGGGGCACGAGACGACCTGGGCGCAGATCGTCAGCCACGAGCTGGGCCTCCCGGCCGAGGACGTGGTGGTGGAGGAGGGCGACACCGACACCGCGCCGTTCGGGATGGGCACCTACGCCTCCCGCAGCACGCCGGTGGCCGGCGCGGCGGTGGCGATGGTGGCGCGGAAGATCCGGGCCAAGGCGCGCAAGCTGGTCGCCCACCTGCTGGAGGTGTCCGAGGAGGACGTCGAGTGGGAGCTGGGGCGGTTCTACGTCCGCAGCGCACCCGATCGCGGGGTCACCATCCAGGAATGCGCGATGGCGGCCTACAGCAACATGCCCGACGGCATGGAGCCGGGCCTGGAGAACACCGCCTACTACGACCCGCCCAACCTGACCTGGCCCTTCGCCGCCTACTTCGTGACGGTCGAGGTGGACCCGGAGACCGGGGTGTGGGACGTGCTCACCATGGTCGCGGTCGACGACTGCGGGGTGCGGATCAACCCGATGATCGTCGAGGGCCAGATCATGGGCGGGCTGACCGAGGCCTACGCGATGGCGAACATGCAGTTCATCACGTTCGACTCCGACGGCAACTGCGTGGGCTCGAACTACATGGACTACCTGCTGCCGACCGCCTGGGAGACGCCAGGGTTCGAGCTGCACAGCGCGGTCGTGACGCCGAGCCCGCACCACCCGATCGGCGCCAAGGGCATCGGCGAGTGCGCGGCGGTCGGCGGCCCGGCGGCGTTCGTCAACGCGGTGCTGGACGCGATCGCCAGCACCGGGGTGCGGAACATCGACATGCCGCTGCTGCCGGACCGGGTGTGGGAGGCGATGACGCGCCGGCATGACGTGTCGGGCGCCCCGCCGGTGCGGTCGGATGACTGAACGGGGATAGCGCATGGGCGACGTGGAGATCCTGCAGCAGGCCAGTGAGCTGGCGCGGGCCGGAGAGCCGTTCGCGCTGGCCACCGTGGTCTGGCGGGAGGGCCCGTCGTCCAGCCAGCAGGGCTCCCGGGCCATCATCACCGGCGCGGGCGAGGTCCGCGGCTGGATCGGCGGCGCCTGCGCCGAGCCGGTGGTGATCCGCGAGGCGCAGCAGGTGATGAGCACCGGGGAGCCGCGGCTGCTGCTGCTCGGCACGCCCGGCCAGTTCGGCGGCGCGGTGCGCCGCGGCATGACGGTGGTGCCGATCTCCTGCCAGAGCGAGGGCGCGCTCGAGGTCTATGTCGAGCCGGTGGTGCCCTCGCCGCACCTGGTCGTCGTCGGCGGGTCGCCGATGGCGAAGACCCTGGCCGGCCTCGCGACGGCGCTCGGCTGGCGCGCCGACCTGATCGCCCCGGATGACTTCACGGCCGCCGCGGCCGGCGAGCGGTCGCTGGTCGTGGTGGCCGCGCAGGGCCACGGAGACGAGGAAGCCGTGGCGCAGGCCGTCGCCGCCCGGCCCGCCTACCTGGGCCTGGTGGGCTCGGCCAAGCGGGGCGCGGCGGTACTCGGCTACCTCGCCGACCAGGGCCTGCCGTCCGGGCAGCTCGACCGGGTCCGGGTCCCGGCCGGCCTGGACCTCGGGCACACGACCCACCGCGAGATCGCGGTCGCGATCCTGGCGGAACTGGTCCAGTTGCGCGCCGCCGGCGGGCTGGCCGTCGAGGGCGCGGCCAGCCCGCCGGCGCGTACCGCCCGGCCGGAGGCCACCGACCCGGTGTGCGGGATGACCGTGACCGCCGGCCCGTCGGGGCTGCCGCTGACGCATGACGGCGTCACCTACTACTTCTGCCGGGCGCAATGCCGCCGGGAGTTCGAGCACGACCCTGCCGCCTACCTGACGAAGGACGGCCAATGCTGATCTCCAGCGAGTTCGAGGTGGCCCAGCCGCCCGACAAGGTATGGCAGTTCTTCGGGAACATCCCGCAGGTCGCCGCCTGCCTGCCGGGCGCGGAGCTGACCGAGGACCTCGGCGGCGACAAGTACCAGGGCCGGGTCGCGGTGCGGATGGGACCGGTGCGGCTGAACTTCGGCGGCACCGCCGAGATCACCGAGCGCGACGAGGCGGCCAGGCGGATGGTCGCGCACGCGGTCGGCGCCGAGGAACGCGGCCGCGGCCAGGCGAGCATGGACCTCACCGCCACGCTGACCCGAGCGGGCTCGGGCACCAGGGTCTCGGTGACCCAGGACCTGCAGCTGGCTGGCGCGGCCGCGCAGTACGGCCGGGGCATGATCTCCGATGTCACCTCCGTGCTGATGCGCGACTTCGCCGCCAACCTGGCCGACCGGATCACCCGGGCCGAGCGCGGCGAGGCGCTCACGGCCGCCGCTGCCACCCCGGCGCAGGGCTTCACCGTCGGCCTCCGGGCCGCGCTGATGGCGCTGACCCGGGTCTTCCGCCGGTTCTTCGCGCCCTACCGGCCCGTTCCCAGCTGAGGAGACAGACATGGTCTTGTGGTGGATCGGCAACGCCATCCTGCTGTTCGTCGTGCTCCCGGTGGTGATCTACCTGCTCAACCGGGTGCTCGCGGCGATGGAGCGGATCCGGGCGGCCGCCGACGACATCCTGGCGGGCGGAGTGGCCCTGGCCGGGGAACTGGAAGACGTCCCGGCCGGGCTGGCCCGGACCGACCAGGTGGTCAGGGACGTCGCCGTGGGCGCGACCCGGTACGCCGGCTCCGTCGCCAAGCTCCTGGGCTAGGGAGGGATACGCAATGCCAGCAGCCGCCTGGGCGACGGTCATCATCGCCGCCCTGATCATCGCCATCACCGCGGTGGCCCTGCTGCGGGTCATCTTCCACCTGCGGGCGGTCCGCGCGACGCTCAGCCAGGTGATCGGCGGGGTCGCGGTGGTAGCGGACCGGACCAGCACCGTCCCGGACCGCCTCACCTCGGTCAACGCCAGCCTCAAGCCGGTCCGCGACTTCTGCGAGACGGTCTGACACTCGGCGGAGGAGCCGTCATGGAACCACATGTCCTTGCCGCGGGGTCCAGCGTCACTGGCTGGGTCGTGGGCTGGGTGATCGGGATCGTCGTCGTGCTGGCGGTCGTCGCGCTGGTGGTGCCGATCCTGGTGCTGGCCCGCAAGATCGGCAACCAGGCCCCGGTCATCGACGAATCGCTCACCAAGGCGGTGCATAACACCGCGCCGCTCGCGGCGCTGCGCACCACCATCGAGCACGCGACGATCATCATCGGCGGCCTGCAGCGCGGGCGCGCCAGGCTGGGAGGCTAGCAATGCACGCGGTGGCACTGTCCGGCACCGACCACACCCGGTGGCTGGTTACGAACATCGTCGGCCTGGTCGTGGTGGTGGCCGTGGCCGTCCTGCTGAGCATCCTCGTCTATCTGGTGAAGGTGATCGACCGCCGGGTCGCCACGGTGCGGGACACGCTCAAGGCAGCGGAGGCCAACACCGCGGACACGGCCCTCATCCCGCAGGTCGCCGGCGGGGTGGACGCGGTCCTGGCGGAGGGCTTGCAGCACCACCTGTTCCTCGGCCGCGTGCTCGGAAAGGTCAAGTCGTGACGGGCATGGTCGTCTTTTCGGTCATCGACATCGCGGCGCTCATCGCCGGGCTCGCGTTCTACCTGTTCTGGGTGGGGACGCTGCTCGCCCGGATCGCCGGGAACCTGGCGGAGTGCGCGGCCATCGTGCGCACAATCACGAGCCACGCCAAGCTGATCGGGCCCGGGGTGGAGCACATCAACGAGACCGGCGGGGTGGTGGCCGGGGCGCTGCCGCTGCTGTACGGGATGGCCGAGGACATCGTCGCCGGGGCCACCTACCAGCCCGCCGAGCCCGCTCCGCCCGAGCCCGCCCGGCCCGCGTCTGGCTCCCGCCGGTCCCGGCTGCTGGACTCGGTGGGGTTCGCTCCCCGCGGTTAGCACCGGCCCGGCCGCGTCGTGACCAGCCCGGCAGCCCGTGACCAGCCCGGCAGCCCGTGACCGGCCCGGCAGCCCCCTCGACCGCGCCCGCCGCGACTGCTCGGCTCGCGGCGGGCGCCCTACCATGCCCGGCGGTGGTCCCGGCCGCCGGGCATGGTCATGATCAAGGCATTACTGCGGCCAGGGCGGCGACACTAATGCCTTGATCACGCGGGCGGGGGGGTGCCGGGCGGCGGGGGGCCGGGTCGCGGGGTGCCGGGCGGGCCGCGGCGGGCGACCGGGCCGGTGGTGGGAGCCGAGTACTCGCCGATCCACTCGTCCTTCCAGGCCCGGTCGTACTGCTGGTCGTTGCAGCGGGGCTGGTAGATCGCGGTGAGCTCGGCGGCTATGTGCTCCCGGTGCCGGGGCCCGCCGCCGGGGATCTCGTAGGTGGCGATGTACACCTTCCACCGGGATCCGGCGCGCCGTGTCCAGCAGCTCGCGCGGGGGTGCTGGAACGGGAAGCGCTCGGCGGACAGGTCGCCGGAATGGCCCACATAGATGACGGCGTAACGGTCGGGCCGGGTGCCGGGGTCAGGCTTGTACAGGATGGCGAAGACCGCCGGGGCTGCGGGCGGGGTCCAGCCGGCCAGCAGCCGCGGGCCCTCGAACGGGTACCCGGCCAGCGAGCCAAGCCGGATCATGGGCTTGCGTCCTCCTCCTCGCTGACCGCTTCCATCCGCACGATCGGGCCCTCCGGAAGTCCGGCCGTGGCCGCCGCCCGGGTGAACTCCGCGGTGGCCTTCTCCACCGCCTCGTCCCTGGTAACCGCCTCGACCAGGAGCTGTGCCCCGTAGCGACTGGTTCCCATCCCGGTGGCGATCCCGCCACTGGCGGCGACGGCGTCAGCCAGCTCGACGACCTCCTCGCGGGACAGGATCCTGCCGCCCTCGGCCTGGATACCTACGCTCCACTTCACCGGGGTGCTCCCGTCCGCGCGATCGGTCAGTTCAGGGTGGGCAGCAGTGCCGCGAGCTCTTCCAGGCTGCTGAGGTCGTGCCCGGACAGCAGCAGGTCGATGTGCGGCGCCGCCACCATCATGCCAAGCGTGCTGGGCCGGAACCCCGGGTCAGCGCCCTTGTGCGGGTTCAGCCACACCAGCCGGTGACTGAGCCTGCCCAGCCGCTCCATCGCCGTGGCCAGCACCTCCGGATCGCCCCGGTCCAGCCCATCGGAGCAGATCACCACCACCCCGCCGCGGCACAGGCCGCGGCGGCCGAAGTCCCGGACGAAGGCGTCCAGCGAGGCGCCGATCCGCGTGCCGCCCTCCCAGTCGAACGCCGCCTGCGCGGCCTGCGCCAGGGCGGTGTCCGGGTTCCTGGTCGCGAGCGCCCGGGTGATCCTGGTCAGCCGGGTGCCGAAGCAGAACACCTCGACCCGCGCCGCGGCCCGTTTCGCCGAGTAGGCGAACTGGAGCAGGTTCCGGGAGTAGTCGGCCATCGAGCCGGAGATGTCGAGGATGAGGATCAGCGGCCGGAGCCGCACCTTGCGCCGCCGCCAGCGCAGCTCGGCGGGCTCGCCGTGCAGGCGCATCGACTCGCGGACCATCCGCCGCAGGTCGGGGACGCGGCCGTGGGCTCCGGGCGCGGTGCGCCGGGTGCGCCGGCGCGGCGGGGTGAGCCGGATGCGGGTCATGATCCGGCGCAGCGCCGCCAGTTCCTCCGGGCTGCAGGCGGCGAACGCCTTGTGCTTCAGCACGGCCACGTCCGAGGCGAGCCAGCCGAGGACCGCCTCCTCGTCAGGTCCCTCCGGGCCCGGCTCGGCCTGCGGGATCTCGAATACCGCCTCGGTTTCCGCCTGGGCGCTCGCCTTGATCGTCAGCAGCTCGCGGACCGGGTCGGCGGCGCCGAGGAAGAACCGCCTGAACACCTCGTCGTAGACGCCGATCTGGTCGTGCCTGGTGACCAGGGTGGCGCGCCCGGCCCAGTACAGGTCGAGCAGGTCGGAGGGATCGAGCACCGCGGCGGCCGCGCAGTAGGCCTGCACGTCGCCGGAGCCCACTGCGAGACCGGCGGCGCGCAGCTCGCGGCCGAAGCCCACCAGCAGCCGGACGAACGGCGCCCGCCCGGGGCCGGTCTCAGCCACCGGGGACGATCTCCGCCAGGTTGTCCCGCACCAGCTCGAGATCGTCGCGTTCCTTGATGACAGCGCCGAGCGTGTCGGCGGCCAGTCCGGGATCCAGCCCGGTGCCGCCGAGCAGGTCGAGCGTGCGCGCCCAGTCGATGGTCTCGGCGACTCCGGGTGGCTTGGCGAGGTCGAGCTCGCGCAGCCGCTGCACCGCCGCCACCACCCTGCTGGCCAGCGTCTCGGACACGCCCGGCTCCCGGATCAGCACGATCTCGGTCTCCCGCTCGGCGGACGGGTACCCGATCCAGTGGTAAAGGCAGCGCCGCTTCAGCGCGTCGTGCAGCTCACGGGTGCGGTTGGAGGTGAGCACGACCACCGGGGGCCGCTCGGCCCTGATAGTCCCGATCTCCGGGATGCTGATCTGGAAGTCGGACAGCACCTCCAGCAGGAAGGCCTCGAACTCGTCATCGGCCCGGTCGATCTCGTCGATGAGCAGCACCGCCTGGTCGCCGGCCCGCACCGCCTCCAGCAGCGGCCGCTCCAGCAGGAACTTGGGGCCGAACAGCTTGTCGGCCCCCTCGCCGCCCGCGAGCTCCCGCTCCGGCATGGCACGCAGGTACAGCATCTGGCGGGCGTAGTCCCACTCGTACAGCGCCTGGTTCGTGTCGATGCCCTCGTAGCACTGCAGCCGGATCAGCTTCCGG
>JAIRTY010000267.1 GCA_031254715.1 Nocardiopsaceae bacterium
CGAAGCGGCCCGCCGGTGCCGGCACGCCCTCGCTGGCCGGCCGTCGGCCGAATTCCGGCTTGGCAGGCGCGTCGTCGGTCCGCTCCGTCATGCCGCCGCTCCTTCCATCACCATGTCGAGCACTGCCGTCTCAGTGAGACCGGCTGCCGGGCCGTCATGCAGCACGCGGCCTGCGCCGACCACCAGGACGCGGTCGGCCAGGCCCAGGACCTCGGGTATCTCGCTGGACACCAGCAGCACTCCGACTCCGGCCCCGGCGAGCCTGCGGATCAGCCGGTACATCTCGCTGCGTGAACCCACGTCCACCCCGCGGGTCGGCTCGTCCAGGATCAGCACCCGGCAGTCACGCAGCAGCCAGCGCGCAAGCAGGACTTTCTGCTGGTTGCCGCCCGACAGGGTGCGCACGGGCCGGACCGGGTCGGCGGGCCGGACATCGAGCTCTCCGATCGCCTTCGTCACGTCAGCGAGCTCGCGCGAACGGGCGATGAACCCGCCACGCGAAAAGCGCCGCAGGTTGGCTACCGATGCGTTTCGGTAGACGGCCTCGTGGAGCAGGAGCCCCTGGCTCTTGCGCTCCTCCGGGCACAGCCCCAGCCCGGCCCTCACCGCGGCCCGCACCGACCCGGGCCGGAGACGGCGGCCATTCACCAGGATCTGCCCGGTGGCAGGCTTGCGCGCGCCGTAGACCGTCTCCAGGATCTCCGAACGGCCGGATCCGACCAGGCCCGCCAGCCCGACGATCTCCCCGGCGTGCACCGTGAACGAGATGCCGTCGAACTCCCCCGGCCGGCTGATGCCGCGAACCGAGAGAAGCTCCCGGTCGTCGGTTTTGCCAGCGGACCTGGCCGGGAACGCGTATTCGGTATCCCGGCCGGTCATCAGGCGGACCAGGTCGGCCGTCGGGGTGGTTTTCGCCGGTAGTCCCGAGGCCACGGTCTTGCCGTCCTTGAGCACGGTCACCCGGTCACCGACGACGCGGATCTCATCCAGCCGGTGCGAGATGTAGATGACGGCCACTCCCTGCGAGGTCAGCTGGGCGATCACGCGGAACAGGTTGTCCACCTCGCCGCTGTCGAGCACCGCGGACGGCTCGTCCATGACGATCAGGCGGGCGTCGTGGGAGAGCGCACGGGCCAGGCTGACGATTTGCTTGCCGGCCGCGGACATCGAGCCGACCTGCCGGTGCGGGGAGATTTCCCCGTGCCCTAGCCGCGACAGCAGGGCGGTTGCCGCCTCGGCGGCTGCCCGGCGGCGGCTGAACCCGAACCTCGACTGCTCATGCCCCAGGAAGATGTTCTCGGCCACCGAGAGGCCGTCGACTAAGTCGAGTTCCTGGTAGATCGTTGCCAGCCCGGCCCGCAGCGCGGCGAGCGGGCTGGCGAACGATGCCGGCGAGCCGCGCCAGTTGATCTCGCCCGCCTCCGGACTGTGCGCCCCGGACAAGACCTTGATCAAAGTCGACTTGCCTGCTCCGTTCTGGCCAAGCAGGCAGTGGACCTCGCCCTCCTGCACGTCCAGGTTCGCTCCGTCCACTGCGCGGGCGCCGGGGAAGGTCTTGATCAGTCCGGTGACCGTGAGCAGCGCTGTCATGATGCCTTCCCGGGCTTTCGCCTAAGATGATGAAACTTTAGATGTTGGCCCGATATGTGATTACTGAGACCGTAGGACTTATGCTCTGCACGGTCAAGCTTTCGACATAAAGAATCGAAAGCTTGACCGTGCTTCTGCGGAGCCACCTGCCTGCGACGGCGGCCTGCGGCCCGGGTCCCCGTCCGTTGCGGCTCCGGCCACGCTGCTGCGTCTATCGCCAGCGCTGGCAGCGGTGGTGGGGGAGCTGCCGGTCGGCCGCGGGCCCGGGGCGCCGCCGTAGCCGGCCCTGGCCGGCCACGGCGACGTGCGGGTCGCCAAGGCGACGCTGACAGCCAGGGCATGGCAGTTGAGTGGAAAAACTGAGCTAAAGTATGGACCGCTTCGTTCTGTGCCTGGAGAAAGTACTACCGGGCCCGCTCGCTTTCAGATTGCGGAACGGGGAGACTAGGCGATGCGGAGGTGAGGGGCATGACCGTGGTGAGGCCAGAGAACGTGCATCAGGCCCGCCTGCTACGGCAGCTGCGTGACGGCGGCCCTCGATCCCGGGCTGAGATCGGGGACAGCGTGGCGCTGTCCCGCTCCAAGCTGGCCATGGAGATCGACCGGCTGGTAGGCCACGGGCTGATCCAGGCGGACGGGCTCGCCCAATCTCGTGGCGGCCGCCGGTCGTCAATTGTCCGGATCTCACCACAGATCAGATTCATCGGCATCGACATCGGGGCCACGTCGGTCGCCGTGGCCATAACCGATGGCGAGCTGCGGGTGCTCGCGCGCGCTGAAGAAACCATGGATATCCGGCAGGGGCCGGACGCAGTACTTGGCCGGGCCTTCGAGCTAGTTGGCAAGCTGCGATCCGAGAACTCGGTGCCGACCCTACTGGGAGCCGGTGTCGGTGTCCCTGGCCCAGTCAGCTTCAGCAGGGGGGTGCCGGTTTCGCCACCGATCATGCCGGGTTGGAATCAGTTCCCGGTCCGCGAGACGTTCAGCGCCGAGCTGGGCTGCCCCGTGCTGGTGGACAACGACGTGAACATCATGGCGCTGGGCGAGAAGCACGCGGGCATCGCCAAATCGGCAGACGATTTCCTGTTCGTGAAGGTGGGGACCGGTGTCGGCTGCGGTGTCGTCATCGGGGGAGACCTCTACCGCGGCGTTAGCGGCTGTGCAGGCGACATCGGTCATATCTGCGTCGACGAGAACGGCCCGATCTGCGCGTGTGGCCATGTCGGCTGCCTGGAAGCCTTGTTCAGCGGGGCAGCACTCAGCCGAGATGCCCTCGCGGCCGCCCGCTCGGGGCGGTCGGAATTCCTGGCCAGCCGGCTGGAGCAGGCGGGTACCCTCACGGCGGTTGACGTTGCCGACGCCGCCGAAGCAGGGGACGCAACAGCGCATGCCATGGTCCGGGAAGGCGGCCACCGCCTTGGCCTGATGCTCGCGTCCCTTGTGAGCTTCTTCAATCCGGGGCTCGTGGTGATCGGCGGCGGGCTGGCCGGCTTTGGGCATTCCCTGCTGGCCGAGATCCGCAGTACTGCCTACCGCACCTCGCTCCCGCTGGCCACCGGGAACCTCCCTATCGTGCTGTCCGAGCTGGGTGACCAGGCCGGTGTTATCGGAGCGGCGCGGATCATCAGCGACCACGTCTTCACCGCCGGGTGATGGCCAAACCTGGCGGACCAGCGTGGGGCGTCAGCGCCGCTTGCGGACGGTGACCCTGCCGCCGTGGACCGGGACCAGCTCGATCCACGTGTGGCCGGCGGGGACCTCAAGCTTGTGGCCATGCTTCGTGGTCAGCTTGATCCTGGAGTCTCTCGCCTTGCCCTTGTGCCAGGTCGCAGCGACCATCCGGCCGTGGTAGAAGAGCAGCGCCCTGCCGGAGCCTCTCAGCAGGGTCTCCGGGACGTGATTGCCGGCCGGGTCCAGGTAGCCTGCGTCACCCTCGCGCACTCGCAAGACCAGCAGGTTGGTGGCCGGAAACTGGCCCCAGGCGGGCGCGTTGCTGTCCGTGTTGTGGTATCTGCCATGGCGGTAGACCCAGTTCGTGGAATGCATGGCGGAGAACTGAGCACTGATCCTCGTCACTTTGCGGCCACGGGGCAGGTCCCTGGGCGGGCCCCAGGCGAGGTAGTCCGGCGGGGTCGCAGGCTTGCGCTTCGCGGCCGCCGCGAGCCTCCGGAGGCGGACGAACAAGTTGTAGGGCGACGGCCGCTGAGCGGAGCGGTACATGCCCTTGCTGCCCTGGCCGTAGAACCGGATGTGAGCGCCCCGGATCCGCGCGATCGTCCGGCCGGCCGCGCCGCTGGTCACTATCGCCGCGTGCACCGGCCTGACGACCTTGATGTCACTGGCGCGCATCGAACGGATCGGGCCGGCCCGGCGAGGCAGATGAGAGTAGTAGAACACCGCCAGCCGGGTGAGCCCGCCCTCGACGAGTTCCTCGACGACCATGTCGGCGGAGGGCAGGCCGATTTGCGGCCGACTGGCCTCGGTGTTGTCCATTTTCACGACCAGGACCCGGTGGGGACGCCTGGCGGTCTTGCCGTGGCGCACCTGGAACCCGGTCAGCGGCCAGCGTTTCGCGACCGGCCGGCTGGCCTTGGCCTTATGCGGGCTCGTGGGGGTGGCCCGCGGGCCCGGACTGGGCGGGCCGCTGCACGCGGTCAGCGCGAGGCAGGTCGCGGTGAGGGCGGACATCGTTATGGTGGCGACGCATCGCACGAGTACTACTCCATCGAGGGCGGGGCGAACGGTCCTGTCCAGTGTGGACGATTTGCACCGGATTTGTGCGGTCGCTGGTCAGGTGCCTCGCCTCGCGCGGGTCAGCCGAGGATCCGGCACCGCCCCGGGCGTTAACAGTTCTCCGGTTGAACGGAGGCGGTGCCTGCCTCCTCTTCCCACGCGGAGGGCGAGACCACGGTCCTTCGCTACGCGGTCCGTCAAACGCCAGGGGAATGACGGTGCCGCGGCTGCCGCGGCTGGCGGGGATAACGTGACGGGGTGACTGCTTCCTATCAG
>JAIRTY010000312.1 GCA_031254715.1 Nocardiopsaceae bacterium
TGGTGCAGCGGGCCGGCTGGCGCCGGGCCGGCGCCGCCCTGGCAGCCGGGGTCATTCCGGTGTTCGCCTACATGGGCTGGTTCGCTGCCGCCAACGGGTCGTTCAACCTGACCAACAGCAACGGGCTGTTCCTGTGGTCCCGCACCACGTCGTTCGTCCGGTGCTCGGTGATCAAGCCGCCGCCACGGCTGGCGCCGCTGTGCCCGGAGCGCCAGCCGGGCGTTCTTGCCCAGGTCAACCCCGCCCTCCGGGCGCTGCCCAAGCATTACCTCTGGGACCACGACGCCTGGCAGTGGCAGCCGCCCTCGCACGCGTTCGTCCCTGACACCGCGGCCTTCACCTCGGCCAAGAACTCGCTGGCGCTGCAGTTCGCGATGCATGCGATCCTCGCCGAGCCGCTGTCCTACCTGCACGTGGTCGCACTGGACACGGCCAAGCCGTTCTACCAGATCCAGAGCAACGTGCTGCGGTTCCCGGACCATCAGCCCACCTCAGCCAGCCTCCAGCGGTACAACTGGGTGTACGCGATCGGGACGGTCCGCGGTTACACCGGGTCCGACCAGGGCGTGTCCCGCTACCTCGGCTACCAGTTCGGGTCGAGGCTGCAGCACCCGTGGGCGTACTACGTGCAGGTCTACCAGAACCACATCTTCCTGCCCGGGCCGGCGTTCGCGGTCATCGTGGGGGCGGGCCTGATCGGCATCCTGCTGCCCCGCCGCCGGACCTCCGCCGCCCTGTTGCTATGGGTATGCGCGATGATTGCCGTCGTGCTTCCGATCGCGGAGCACGAGTACACCTACCGCTACGTCATTCCCGGCGTGCCGCTGGTCTGCATAGCCCTGGCGCTGGCATTCCGGAACCGGGCCAAGGACGCGCTGGCCGAGCCGGCGGCGGAACAGCCCGGCCAGGTGGCTGGCCGCGGGCCCGGCGGCACACAGCAGGACGGCGGCACAGGTCACGACGGTGAGGCAGCCCGCGAGCGAGAGGCCGAGCACCCGAACGGGGACGGGCCAGCGGATGGCGGCGACCGGCCGGGTGGCGAAGTGCTCCCCCCGCCCGGGAACCTGTCGCCCGGCGCCAGCTAGGCCGCGTCGCCTGCGGCGTGCTGGTTGTGCCCTGGTCCCGGCCGTGGTCGTGTCCGGGTCCCCGTGGTTGGGCCCGGTCCGCCCGCGTCCTGCTGGTTGTCCCTGAGGGCACTGTCCGGCGATGCCCGTCGGCAGGCAGTCAGGTGCTGACCTCGAACGCCACGCACTCGGCGAGGAACGTGCCGCGGTAGCCGGCGCTTCGGCTAAGCCAGCATGGGCATCCGGCTGGCCCCGGCTCAGCCGGAGCTGGGAAGGCCGGCCCAGAGGGTGATGGTGCTGCCCCGCGGGGCCTGGCCATCCGGGCTGTGGTGGAACACCACGTGCAACGGGCCCGCCTGGATGACACTGACCTGGAAGCCGAGCCGTTCCAGCTGCCTGGTGGCCTTAGTGACGGACATCCCGTCGACGTTGGGGATGCTGACCGGCTGCGGCCCGGCCGACCAGCGCACGGTGATCACTTCACCCTTGGTGAAGGCGGCACCGGGCTGGGGGGACTGGTGCGTGATCGTGCCCGCGGGCTGGGTGCTGTTGTTGACCTGCACCTCATTGAGACTCACGCCGTTCTGCTGCGCCCACTGCTCGGCCACCGCCTTCTGCTGGCCGACGAGGTTGGGCACCGGCGGGCCCGCGCTCACCGTGACCTGCACCGGCTTGGGCTGTGGCCAGGAGGTCCCGGCCGGCGGGTTGGTGCTGATCACGATGCCCGCCGGGATGGTGGCAGATGGCTCCTTGCTCACCGGCCCGGCGGTCAGGCCCGCTTGCTTGAGTGCTGCCTGGGCGTTGGCGAGCGGCTGGCCGGTCACCTGCGGCACGCCGAGCATGTGGGGGCCCGCTGACACGATGAGCGTGACCTGGCTTCCGTTCCCGACGCGGGCACCGTTGGCCGGCACGGTGCGGATCACGCTGCCCTTGGAGATCTGGTTGTCCAGCTGCGCGCGGCCGACCCGGTCGGTCAGGCCCGCGCTGCGCAGGTCGGCCCGCGCTGCGGCCAGCGTCAGCCCGCCGACCCGCGGCACGGTGGTGTACCGGCCGGCGGCGAGCCACCACACGAGCGCCCCGGCCAGGACGACGGTGACCATGGCGGCCGCCAGGTAGGCCAGCCTCCGGCTGAAGAGCCACCGCTGCAGGCCGGGCTCTCGCGAGGACGGCCGGTAGGTCCCGTCCGCGGTGCCAAAGGGAGGGCCGCCGTAGGGAGGGCCGCCGTACGGAGGGGCTCCGTAGGGAGGGGCTCCGTAGGGGTGATCGCTGTAGGGGTGATCCCCGGCCTGGACGACCAGCGTCTGATTGGGCTGCTGATAAGGATCCTGGCGGAGCCGGTGAGTAGCCAATGATGTGCCGGCGTCGGCCGGGGTGCCGAGCGACTGCCGGGCGGGCAGTGGCGGCCCCATGCCAGGGATGAGGTCCTCGGCGGGGGAGCCAGCCTGCTCGCCAGGCCACTCACCGGGCGGGACCACCACGCCGGGCGGCGGGCTGTCGTGACCGGCCTGATTCCCGCCCGGAAGCTCTGGCGGCGGGTCCGGGGGCAAGCTGTAGCGCACCCCGGTGATGGCGCGCAGGAACTGGCCAGCGTCGCCGGGACGCAGGTCGGGATCGCGGCTGGTCGCCATCGCCACCAGCGCGTCGAGCGCGGGCGGCACTCCCGGTACCACGCTGGAAGGAGCCGGGACCACGTCGTTGACGTGCTTGTAGGCAACCGCCAGCGGGGTCTCGCCGGTGTGCGGCTGCCCGCCGGTGAGCAGCTCGAACAGCATCACCCCGGCGGCGTAGACATCGGTGCGGGCATCCGCTGCCCCCTGCGCCACCTGCTCCGGCGCGAGGTAGGCCGCGGTCCCGATGATCGTGCCGCTCTTGGTATGCCGCGCCGCGCTGTTCAGCCTGGCCAGGCCGAAGTCCGCGACCTTGACCGCGCCCCGCTCGCCCAGCAGGACGTTCTCCGGCTTGACATCACGGTGCGCCAGCCCGGCCTCGTGGGCGGCGGCGAGCCCGGAGAGCACCCCGTCCATGATGTCGAGCGTGGCCCGGGGCGAGAGCCGGCCGTGCTGGCTCAGCAGCGACCGCAGGGTCTGGCCCGGTACGTACTCCATGGCCAGGTACAGGATGCGGCCGTCGGAACCCTGATCGAAGACTGCCACCACATTGGGGTGGGACAGCCTTGCCACCGACCTCGCCTCGCCGATGAAGCGGCGGACGAAGTCCTGGTCGCTGGCCAGCTCGGCGCGCATGACCTTGAGCGCGACCGTCCGCTCCAGCCGGGTGTCGGTCCCCAGGTAGACGTCGGCCATCCCGCCGCTGGCGATGTGGGAGTCGACCCGGTACCGGCCGTCAAGCAATTGGCCGATGGGTGAGCGGGCAACGGTCGTGTCCATCGGACCGATTCTATGGTCCGCGACGGTGTTGCACTCTGGACATTGTTAAGGCGCTGGTACCACTACCGGCGACAACGTGCCGGCTCCCGGTAACCGGGACGCCGGTTACCGGCGCCCCAATCAGGTGCCAGCCGCGATCTCAGCCGTCCGGTGGCGGGGAGGAAGCGTGGGCGTACCGCCGCTGGGGCACCCGCCCGGCCAGCCGGGCGAGCCTTCCGGCCGCCACCCCTGCCCGCATCGCCTCGGCCATGAGCACCGGGTCCCGTGCCCTGGTGACCGAGGTCGCCAGCAGCACCGCGTCGCAGCCGAGCTCCATCGCCATCGCCGCGTCACTGGCCGTGCCGATGCCCGCGTCCAGCACGACCGGCACGCCCGCAGCGGCCAGGATCAGCTCGATGTTGTGCGGGTTCCTGATCCCGAGCCCGGATCCGATCGGCGCGCCGAGCGGCATCACCGCGGCGCAGCCAGCCTGCTCCAGCCGCCGGGCCAGCAC
>JAIRTY010000320.1 GCA_031254715.1 Nocardiopsaceae bacterium
CTCGCCCTTGAGGTAGATGTCGCGGGCGAACCCGGTGGAGATCAGGTTGCCGGTCTTGTCCTCGATCCACTTCACCGGGCGCTCGAGCAGGATCGAGGCCGCGATCGACACGACGTAGCCCGGGTAGACCGGCACCTTGTTGCCGAACCCGCCGCCGATGTCCGGCGAGATGATCCGGATCATGTGCTCGGGCAGCTCGGCCACCAGCGCCACCGCCGCCCGGATGATGTGCGGGGCCTGCGTGGTCATGTACACGGTGAGCTTCTCGGTGGCGCGGTTGAAGTCCGCGATCGACCCGCAGCACTCGATCGGCGACGGGTGCGAGCGCGGGTAGTGCAGCCGCAGCCGGGAGACCTGGTCGGCCTGCCCGAAGGCGCGCTCGGTGGCGGCGGCGTCCCCCACCTCCCACCGGTAGATCACGTTGTCGTGCTGGTTCTCCTTGTCGTCGCGGATGACCGGAGCCCCCGGCGCGGCGGCCTGCTCCGGGCTGACGATCGCCGGCAGCGGCTCGTACTCGACCTCGATCGCCTCGCACGCGTCCTTGGCGATGTAGGGGTCGTCGGCGACGACGCAGGCGACCTCCTGGCCCTGGAACCTGACCTTGTCGGTGGCCAGCACGGCCTGGGTGTCGTAGGACAGGGTGGGCATCCAGGCGAGGTTGCGGGTCGCCATCATCTCGCCGGTGAGCACCAGGTGCACGCCGGGGATCTGCCACGCCCGGCTGGCGTCGATGGACTTGATGCGGGCGTGCGCCAGCGGGCTGCGCAGGATCTCCATGTGCAGCATGCCGGGCAGCACGATGTCGTCGGTGTAGTTGCCCTTGCCCCGGATGAAGCGGTTGTCCTCGACCCGCTTCCGGCTGGCGCCGAGCCCGCCGATCTTGACCTCGTCGAGTGCCGTCACGTCAGCTGCTCCCGTCTTCCCCGGCCCCGGACCCGTCGCCCGCCCCGGGTTCGCCGCCGGCCCCGTTCCCGGCGGCCCGGAGCTTGTCCGCGGCCCACAGCACCGACTTGACGATGTTCTGGTAGCCGGTGCAGCGGCACAGGTTGCCCGACAGCGCCCAGCGCACGTCCTCCTCGGTCGGGCTGGGGTTGGCGTCCAGCAGCGCCTTGGCGGACAGCATCATGCCCGGGGTGCAGAACCCGCACTGGAGGCCGTGCTCCTGCCGGAACCCCTCCTGCAGCGGATGCAGCTCGCTCGCGGTCGCCAGCCCCTCGACGGTGGTGATCTCGTGCCCGTCGGCCTGCACCGCCAGCATGGTGCAGGACTTGACCGCCTTCCCGTCCACCAGCACCGTGCAGGCGCCGCAGTTGGTGGTGTCGCAGCCCAGGTGCGTGCCGGTCAGCCCGAGCCCGCGGCGGATCAGGTGCGCCAGCAGCAGCCTGGGCTCCACCTCGGCGATCTTCCTGGCGCCGTTGATGGTGAACGCGATCCGGCGCAGCGGGACGTCGGTGGCGGCCGCCTGCTCGCCGCGGTCGTCGTACACGGTTGTCATGTCAGGCCGCCCTTTCCGCTTCCGCCGCCTGGCCGGCGCGGGTCAGCAGGCGCGTCACGAACGTGCGCACCATGTGACGCTTGTACTCGGCGCTGCCGCGGTGGTCGGTGCGGGGCCGGGCCGCCTGCGCCGCGAGGCCGGCCGCCTGCTCGATGATCTCGGCCGTGAGCACCTTGCCGGTGAGTGCCTGCCCGGCCTCGGTGGCTGCGATGGTGGACCCGCCGACCCCGGTCAGCGCAATCCCCGCCCTGGTCACCGTGCCGCCGGCGGTGTCGAGCGCGACCGCCACCCCCACCGTCGCGAAGTCGCCGACCCTCCGCTCCAGCTTCAGGTAGCCCCCGGCCGGCACTCCCTGCGGCGGCGGGATGACGGCCTCCACCGCGATCTCGTCCGGCGCCAGCGCGTTCTCGAACGGCCCGGTCACGAAGGCGTCCGCGGGGATCGATCGCCGCCCGCCCGGTCCCTGCGCCACCACCGAGCCGCCGAGAGCGACCACCACCGAGGCCCAGTCGCCCTGAGGGTCGGCGTGGCACAGCGACCCGACCAGCGTCCCCCGGTTGCGGACGATGGGGTCGGCGATCAGCGGCGCCGCCGCTGCCATGGTCGGCTGGGTGCTGGCGAGCAGGGCCGAGTGCTCGAGGTCGGCATGGCGGCAGAGTGCCCCTACCCGGATCGTGCCGTCGGGGTCGGCGCGGTGGTAGTCGAGGCCAGGCAGGTTGTTGATGTCAACGATCAGTTCTGGGGCGGCGAAGCGCAGCTTCATCAGCGGGACCAGGCTCTGCCCGCCCGCGAGCACCTTGGCCTGGTCGCCCGCGCTCTCCGTGGTGTGCAGCAGGCCGATCGCCTCGGTGAGCGAGCGCGGAGCCTCGTACCGGAACCGCGACGGATACATTGACCTTCCCGTGCCTTTCCTGGGACGTTGCTGGCCGGTGCTAGCCGGGCCGGGAACCGGCCGCCGGGGGCTCCGGGTCCGCCTCCCGGCTGGGTGCCGGGGCCGGCCCGGGGTCGGCCACCGCCACCGGCCCGGACTCCTCGGCGGGGTCGGGCCTGGGCTCCTGGTGCGGCGGCCAGGGCCCGGCCACCGGCTGCCCGGCGATCTTGAGGTAATCCATCAGCTCGGGCCACGCCCAGACGGTGGGGCTCTTCCCGGTCTTGGGCGCGTGCTCGACCAGTTCGTACAGGCGCGGATTACCGTGGCTGTGCCCGCTGGACTCGATCCGCATGGCCACACTCCCGGCTGCAAGGCGCGCGCGGCGCCCTCACTCGGCTCTGGCCTTGCATAATCCGCTCAGCAGCCGGCCGGCCGCAATACGTGAATAAGCGCTTGCTTAAGGGCCGCCGCCTGAGCACCGGGAGGAGCGGATCAGCTCCAGATCGTGACGTATACGGGCGGCCGGAACCGGGACGGGCGGACGCCCGCCGCCGGGGACCGCATCAGGTGCATGGCCTCCGGCGTGGCCAGGAAGCGCCGCAGCGCGTTGCCGGCGCCGCTGCGGTGCTGACGGTCGAGCAGGGTGGCGTGCCAGCAGGCCTCGGCCGGGGTCCCCGGTACCTCGGCCAGCGACAGCTCGCCGCGCCGGAGCTGGTGGCTGACCAGGTGCTCGACCGCCGGCGCCACCCCGGCCCCGTCGGCGGCTGCGGCCCAGGCGGCGGTCTGGTTGGGGAAGACCCCGATCCGGTCCTCCGGGATGCCGAGCCTGGCCAGCAGCCGGCCGGCATCGCTCTGCGGGTCGGTGCCCGACGGATCCACCAGCCACCGCCACTGCCGGGCGCTGCCCGGCGGCCGCGATCTCCCGGCCGTGACCACCACCAGCCGGTACCGGAAGACCGGCTCGCTCACCACGCCGAGCGCCGGGCCGGTGGTGACGGCGGGGCCGAGTGCGACGTCGGCCAGCCGGTTGGCCACCAGCACCTCGATCTCGCCGGTGGCCGCCACCCCGGCCGACCACTCGAGCGGGCCCGGGTAGCGCTTGGTGAACGCCTCCAGCAGCGGGCTCACCACGAACTCAGCCACCGCCGAGTTGGCGACCACCCGCAGCTGCTCCGGGGCGCCCTGCGCGGCCCGGACCGCCGCGTGGGCCTCGGCGCCCAGCAGCACGATCTGGGAGGCGGTCGCCAGCAGCCGGGAGCCGCCCGCGGTGAGCCGCATCCCGCTGGGACCGCGCGTCACCAGTTGGTCGCCCAGGTGCTGCCGGAGCGCCGAGAGCGCCTGCGACACCGCGGACTCGCTCACCCCGAGCGCGTTCGCCGCCGCGGTCACCGAGCCCAGCCGCGCGACCAGCACAAACGCATTGAGCTGCGTGAGGGTCATCTGACTTCCAAGGTATTACCAGGGCGGCGGCCGGGGCCGGGTGACCGGCTGGCCGGGGCCCGGGTCGCGGCCATCGTCGCACGCAGCTGACCACCCGTAAACTGCTCACACAGGTCAGGGATGGGCGCCAGGCATGCCCCAGGAGGCCTTATGCAGGTTCCGGCGCAGGTCGAGTACGAGCAGGCGGCCAGCGTCGAGCATGCCCTTGACCTCCTCGCCCGGTCCGGCCCCGAGGCGCGGATCCTGGCCGGCGGGCACAGCCTGATCCCGATGATGAAGCTGCGCCTGGCGCAGCCGGAGACGCTCATTGACATCAACGGGCTGAGCGAGCTGGCGTTCCTCGAGGTGACCGGCGACGAGCTCCGGATCGGCGCGCTGACCAGGCACGCCGGGCTGCTGGCGGCGGCGGGCGCCGGTGAGCACTTCCCGATCCTGCACGACGCCGAGCGGGTGATCGCCGATCCGGTGGTGCGCGAATGGGGCACCATCGGCGGCTCGCTGTGCCAGGCCGACCCGTCCGAGGACCTGTCCGCCGTGTTCGCCGCGCTCCGCGCCACCATGGTGATCCGGCACCCGGCCGGCATCAGGACGGTGCCGGCCAGGGAGTTCTTCACCGGCCCGTACGAGACGGTGGTCGCGCCGGGCGAGATCCTCACCGAGATCCGGGTCGCGATCAGGCCCGGCGGCGGCAGCTCGTACCAGAAGGTGGGGCGCCGGGTCGGCGACTGGCCGGTCGGCGCGGCGGGGGCGGCGCTGTGGCTGGACGGCGACGTGATCAGCGGGACCGGGATTGGCCTCACCGCGGTCGGCGCCAGGCACTTCGTCGCCGCCGAGGCGGAGGAGTTCCTGCGCGGCAGGCCCGCCACCGAGGAGAACTTCGGCCGGGCCGGGCAGATCGCGGCGGAGAACTGCCAGCCGGTCTCCGACCAGCGCGGCCCGGCTGAGTACAAGCGGCACCTGGCGAGCGAGCTGACCACCCGGGCGCTGCGCGCGGCACTGCGACGGGCGGCGCCGCGGCGGGCAGGGGGCCAGCGCCGCCCCGGGGACGGCTGACATGCGGCAGATCACGGTGACCGTCAACGGCGAGGCGCACGCCCGCGAGGTCGAGCCGCGGCTGCTGCTCATCCATTTCCTGCGGGATGAGCTGGGGCTCACCGGCTCGCACTGGGGCTGCGACACCTCCAACTGCGGGGCCTGCGTGGTGTGGCTGGACGAGGTCCCGGTGAAATCCTGCACGGTGCTGGCGGTGATGGCGGACGGGCACCGGGTGCGGACGGTGGAGGGCCTGGCGGTGGGCGGCCGGCTCGACCCGGTCCAGGTGGGGTTCAGCGAGTGCCACGGGTTGCAGTGCGGATTCTGCACCCCGGGCATGATGATGACCGCCCGCTGGCTGCTCGACCGCAGCCCGGACCCCTCCCCGGCCGAGATCCGGGAGGCACTGTCAGGCCAGGTCTGCCGCTGCACCGGCTACGAGAACATCGTCCGCTCGGTCCGCTGGGCCGCCGAGCACGGGGCGGGCGGGCATGAGCCGGGCGAGCATTCCGGTGCGGCGACCGGGAGCGTGCCCGCATGACCACCGGGTTTACTGCTAACGGCGCGTACGGGCCGGTGAAGCGCAAGGAGGACGCGCGCTTCATCCGCGGCCAGGGCACCTTCATCGATGACATCCAGCTCAAGGGGATGCTGCACGGCGCGGTCCTGCGCAGCCCGCTGGCCCATGCCCGGATCGTCTCGGTGGACGCTTCCGCGGCCGAGGGCCACCCCCGGGTCCGGGCGGTGATCACCGGCGAGACGCTGGCCGCCCGCGGCCTGGCCTGGATGCCCACCCTGTCCCACGACGTGCAGGCGGTGCTGGCCACCGACAAGGTCCGGTTCCAGGGCCAGGAGGTGGCGTTCGTGGTGGCGGAGGACCGGTACGCGGCCCGTGACGCGCTGGAGTTGATCAGCGTGGAGTACGAGCCGCTGGCGCCGGTGACCGACCCGGTCCGGGCGCTCGCGCCGGGCGCCCCGGTGATCAGGGATGACCTCGACGGCCGCGACAGCAACCGCATCTTCGACTGGCAGGCGGGCGACAAGGCCCGTACCGACGAGGTGTTCGCGGCCGCCGACGTGGTGGTGGCCAGGGACCTGGTGTTCCCGCGCAGCCACCCGGCGCCGCTGGAGACCTGCGGCTGCGTGGCCGACTACGACCAGGTCAGCGGCCACCTCGAGCTATGGGTCACCAGCCAGGCACCGCACGCCCACCGGACCCTGTTCGCGCTGGTAGCCGGCCTGCCCGAGCACAAGATCCGGATCATCTCGCCGGACATCGGCGGCGGGTTCGGCAACAAGGTCCCTGTGTACCCCGGGTACCTGTGCGCGGTGGTGGGCTCCATGCTCGCTGGCAGGCCCGTCAAGTGGGTAGAGGACCGTTCGGAAAATCTGATGAGCACCGCGTTCGCGCGGGACTACCGGATGCGGGCCGAGATCGCGGCAACCCGGGAGGGCCGGATCCTCGGGCTGCGGGCCAGCGCGCTCGCCGACCACGGCGCGTTCAACGGCAGCGCCCAGCCCGCCAGGTACCCGGCCGGGTTCTTCCACATGCTGACCGGCTCCTACGATTTGCAGGCCGCGCACTGCGAGGTCACCGGCGTCTACACGAACAAGGCGCCGGGCGGGGTCGCGTACGCGTGCTCGTTCCGGATCACCGAAGCGGTCTATCTCACCGAACGGATGGTCGACGCGCTGGCCATCGAGCTCGGCGCCGATCCCGCCGAACTGCGGATGCAGAACCTCATCCAGCCCGGGCAGTTCCCCTACACCACGGTCACCGGCTGGGAGTATGACTCCGGCGACTACCCGCGGACGCTGCAGGCGGCGCTGACGGCGGCCGGGTACGACGACCTGCGGCGCGAGCAGGCGCAGCGGCGGGAGCACGGCGAGTACATGGGCATCGGGCTCAGCTTCTTCACCGAGGCGGTCGGCGCCGGGCCGCGCAAGCACATGGACATCCTCGGCCTCGGCATGGCCGACGGCGCCGACCTGCGGGTCCATCCCACCGGCAAGGCCGTGCTCGGGATCTCGGTGCAGACCCAGGGACAGGGGCACGAGACCACGTTCGCCCAGATCGTGGCGCAGGAGCTGGGGATCTCCCCGGACGACGTGGAGGTCGTGCACGGCGACACCGACCGGACGCCATTCGGGCTCGGCACCTACGGGTCCCGGTCCACCCCGGTGTCGGGGGCCGCGGCGGCGGTGGTCGCCAGGAAGGTCAGGGACCGCGCCCGGATCGTGGCCGCCGCCATGCTGGAGGCGTCCCCGGCCGACCTGGAATGGGCGAGCGGCCGGTGGCAGGTCCGCGGTGACCCGGAGCGCCGCGCTGGGATCGCGGAGATCGCCATGGCCGCGCACTCCCCGCTGGAGCTGCCGGAGGGAGTGGAAGGGCACCTGGACGCTGAGACCGTCTACAACCCGCCGAACCTCACCTACCCCTACGGCGCCTACGTCTGCGTGGCCGACGTGGATCCGGGGACCGGTTCGGTGACGGTGCGGCGGTTCATCGCGGTGGACGACTGCGGAGTGCGGATCAACCCGATGATCGTGGCCGGGCAGATCCACCGCGGCCTGGCCGACGGCATCGGCATGGCCCTCATGCAGGTGCTCTCCTTCGACGAGGAGGGCAACTGCCTGGGCGGCTCGTTCATGGACTACCTGCTGCCCACGGCGGTGGAATGCCCCGCCTGGGAGCTCGGGCAGACCGTCACGCCCTCGCCCCACCACCCGATCGGCGCCAAGGGGGTCGGGGAGTCGGCGACGGTCGGCTCGCCCGCCGCGGTGGTCAACGCGGTGATCGACGCGCTGCGGCCGTTCGGGGTGACCCACATCGACATGCCCATGACCCCGGCGAACGTCTGGCTGGCCGTCCACGGCGCCAGCTCTGGCGATCATGTCGCATGATGGAGGTATGCACGACTCCCCTCCCCGCTCCGCCTCGCCCGGCGGGGGTGCGGCCGGCATGACGGCGCTTCCTGACCGCATACCCGACGTCCCGGCGCTGCTCACCGCCCTGGACTCGACCGGCTACCTGGCCAACGAGCCGCTGGCGACCGCCCTGTTCCTGGCCGCCCGGATGGGCCAGCCGATCCTGCTGGAAGGCGAGCCGGGCGTCGGCAAGACCGAGGCGGGCAAGGCGCTGGCGGCGGCGCTGGACACGCCGCTGGTCCGGCTCCAGTGCTACGAGGGCCTTACGTCAGCCGAGGCGCTGTACGAGTGGAACTATCCGCGGCAGCTGCTGGCGATCAGGCTGGCCGAGGCGCGCGGCGAGACCCTGCACGACGCCGACCTGTTCAGCGAGGAGTACCTGCTGGCCAGGCCGCTGCTGGCGGCGCTCCAGCACCCAGGGCCGCGGCCCGCCGTGCTGCTCATCGACGAGGTGGACCGGGGCGACGACGAGTTCGAGGCGTTCCTGTTCGAGCTGCTGGCCGAGTCGGCCGTCACCATCCCCGAGCTCGGCACCCGCCGGGCCCGGTTCGCGCCGGTGGTGGTGCTGACCTCGAACCGCACCCGCGACCTGCACGACGCGCTCAAGCGCCGGTGCCTTTACCACTGGATCGACTACCCGGACACCGGACGGGTGGCGGCGATCATCCGGCGCCGGGTCCCGGCGGCCTCGGACGTGCTGGCCGGCCAGGTGGCGCGGAACGTGGCCCGGCTCCGGGAGCTGGACCTGGCCAAGCCGCCGGGCGTGGCGGAGGCGATCAGCTGGGCCGAAGCCGTGCAGTTGCTCGGCGCCGACAAGCTGGACGAGGCCGCGGCGGCGCAGACCGCGGGCGCGGTGATCAAGTACTCGGAAGACCTCGAGGTGGCCCGGGCGGCCGGTTTCACCGCCGCGGGAGACGATGACTGACGACCTTGCCCTGACCGCGGCCAGGTTCGGCGCCGCGCTGCGCGAGGCCGGCGTGCCCGCCGACCCGGGGCGGTGCGAGCGGTTCGCCCGCGCCGTCACCGTCGCCCGGCCCGGCACCTTGCACGAGGTGTACCTGTGCGCGCTGGCCACCCTGGTGTCGGACGCGGACCAGATCGAGGTGCTGCGGCGGGTGTTCGTGGCCGTGTTCGGCGGCAGCGACCCGGCGCCGCAGCAGGGCGGCCCGCGGGGTCCCGCCGGCCCGGACGGGCACGGGCAGGCCGCGCCGGACCCG
>JAIRTY010000391.1 GCA_031254715.1 Nocardiopsaceae bacterium
CTCTTCCGATCTGTCCGGGTCGCCCCAGCCCGCCCGGCGCCGGTTATCCGCCTTCCTCCGCATCCGGCTGCCTACCTCCGCACCTCGTCACACCTTCCGGCGGATCCGACCGGCCGGCACAGGACTGTATGCCAGAGTATACGCATGTGCTCGGATGTGCTGCGGGTATCTCCAAGCCATGCCGTTGACCGCGGAGGCCGGATCTGTAAAATGGTCTTACCATTTTCTCCGCCGGGCCGAGGAGGACAGGCATGACCCAGCAGGCGTCCAGCACGGTCAGGTTGGCGATCATGAACGCGGTGCACGACCTGGCCGTGATCGTTGCGCGCGACGAAGGATATTTCCGGGACGAGGGACTCGACATCGAGTTCGTGGTCGCACCGGGGATGGCGCAGGTCACCACCGAGGCTGAGATCCTCAAGCGGCAGGTCATGTTCGACCGGCCGCTTGACACCATGTACAACGAGGGCGGCCTCGACCAGTACCGCATGTGCGAGTGGGGAATACTCAAGCGCGCCGTGGAGGCGACAGACTCTGGCCTGCGTTCCCGGAAGATCGTGGCCCTGGGGTCAGCGATGTCCAAGTTTGCCATCGTGGTCGGCCCCGGCTCGGGGTTTTGTGAGCCAGAACAACTGAAGGACACGCCCATCGCCGTGACGCCGTACAACGGCTCGAACTTCACGGCACTGAAGATGATGGAGGGCTTCCTGTCCCGTGAGAACCTGAAGACGACAGAAGCCGGGACCATGCGCGACCGCCTGGAGGCGGTAAAGCGTGGCGAGCTGGGCGCTGCGTGCGTCATGGAGCCATGGATCAGCGTTGCCCAGAAGCAGGGCTTGCGCATCCTCATCGAGGCCCACTCGAGCAGGAGCGAGGCAGCTAGCGAGGACCTGGACGGCGCCACATTGGCGGCGATGTTCCGTGCCGAGGCCCGGGCGGCGGAGACGCTCAGCCAGGACCCTGCTCCCTACCTTCACTATCTGACGCAAGAGACCGGCGGTCTCCTCAGGCCTGATGAGCTGCAGGCGTGGCGGCTGGTGTACAGCGCTCCGCAGCCCTACACCCGCGAGCGGTTCAAGGACACGTATGACTGGATGGTGAGCTGGGACATGGTTCCCGCCGGCGCGACCTACGAGAACACCGTGGACAACCGGGCCTGGGAAGTCCAGTAGCGCGTGCGGGGTTAGTGCCCGACCCGGTGTGCCGTACGGCTCAGGTGCTCGCGCATGATGCGTGTCGCCTTGTCGCAATCCCGGCTGCGGACCGCGGCCAGGAACTGCTCGTGCTCGCGCGTACCGAGCTTCCCCATCTCCGGCGCAGTCGCTTTGGCCTGCTCCATGGACATCAGGATGGGGCCGCGGAAGGACTCGACGAGCATCGCCAGCGCCGGGTTATGGGTCGCGCGGGCGACCCGCACATGGAACTCCGCAGACATGTCCATCGAGTACTCGCCGGTGCGCAGGGCATCCCGGGACAGCGCGCAGATCCGCTCCAGATCCTCAAGATCCTCATCGGTCGCCCGCTCGCAGAGCAGCGGGACGATCCCGACCTCAAGTATCAGCCGCACCTCGGTGACATCAGCCGCACTGATCACGGACAGGCTCAGCATGTCGGCCAGCCCGTCACCGATGCGACCGCTGCTGGGCGCGGTCACGAACGCGCCGCCGCGCGCGCCGACCCTGATCTCCACCAGCCCGCTGGACTCCAGCATCCGGAGGGCTTCCCGCACCGTCACCCGGCTCACGCCGAACTGCTCGCACAGGTCGCGCTCGGCTGGCAGCCGATCACCGGGCCGCAACTGCCCCTGGCGCATCAACTGGCGGACCTGCTCGACGATCGTCCCCGAGATGCGACCGACGCTGACCTTGCCGAACATATCGGCCTCAGCGGGACGTGGCGCGACACCCGTTTCCCCGGCGGCGGATGCCCTGGAAGACGCGGGCATATAACCCCTCATGCTGGATGACGCAGTGCAGGCACCGCTGCGCTGCCGCAGGTGAAGTGTACCCTAAGGCATTATGGTTTGGCCTTTCGGCCACTGATCTCCGCTTGGCAGCCGGCGGGGGCGGGAGGCAGGTCGGTCACCTCGGCGTCATACGCGGACTGCATGGCAGCGGCCACCCCCGCCTTGGCAAGCTCGTCCGCGAAGGCCTGCCGTATCTCGCTGGCCTCGTCGGCGTAGTCAATCTGGTCGCCGCCGACGCGGCGGCTGATCCACGCCTTCGGCACTCCCTGGGCGTTGCGGATCGCGACCCCTTCGTGCTTGAACGCGAGATAGCGGGCCGGAGCCGCTCCCGTGTTGAAGTGCTGGTGATACCACATGTTGGGCGGAATGATCAGGGAGCCTGCCGACCAGTCGTAGCGGCGCGGCTGCTCGCCCTCCGGCCACATCAGCGAGTAGCCGCTCCCGGACAGGACGATCACGTGGGCGCCCGGGCCGTGCCGGTGCGCCTTCTTGTAGGTGCCCACCGGGAATTCGGAGATGTGGCTGTTCATCGAGCCCTTGGCCATCGAGAACCTGGTGTGGCCGCCGCCTGCGCCCCGCTCCTTGGCCGAGATGAGCTGCAGCGCCGCGGCGTCGGGCACGAAATTGGTGTCGAGCAGCAGGCCCTTGGTCGTGGTCTTGGCGGCGAAGTAGTCCTGCTCTCCGTCGAACCGGTGCGGGAAGTCCCGGCTGGTGTGGAAGAGGAAGTCCACGTCGTCATACATGTTGAGCACGGGCGGCAGGTTGGTGGAAGCGACGAACCTGGCCGGCCCGGCCCCGGAAAGGTTGCTGTGCTGATGCCAGGTGTTGAGGGGAATCGCGAACAGCGACCCCGCCTGCCACTCGAACGCGACTTCCTTCCCCGCGTCGTTCCACACCCGGGTCGAGCCCCTGCCGTCGAGGATCAGGATCATCTCCTCGAAGAGCTGCCGCTGCGGTGTCAGCTCACCCCCGGCGGGGATCTCGCAGACGTAGCAGTCGTTGGACGTCCGCGAAGCATCGTGGTTGAGGAACACGCCGCGCCCGCCCCGCCGCGCCCACGGCTTCAGCTCGAGGGAACGCAGGTCAGGCACGAAATGGCCGCTGACGATGTCCAGGCCCTCTGCCGCCACCCAGCGCGTATACGGGGTGTCCTTCTCGGTCACGAACTTGCCAGCGAGACCCTCACCGACGACTGCTTCCACTGACTCTCCCGATGCCGCCGCAGCGCATTCAAGACACTGGCGATCCTAACGAGATCGCGGCCGATATGTCTAATAGCTATACCATTAGCTCGCGGAGCGCGAGCAGGCCGCATGAGCGGAAGCGGGAGGTAGTCCGCATGCCCGGGCGCGTCAGGAGGGCAACCAGGTGACGCATGGCTGGCACGGCGATCCTGGCGATGGGGGCGGGCTGACCGAAGCAGAGCAGCGCGCCAGCATGCAGGCGATCCTGGAGCAGGAAACGCTCGATCTGCTGACGGTCGGGATTGATATCGGGAGCTCGACCTCGCATCTGATGTTCGCCAGGGTCCGGTTCCGGCGGCAGGGGCGCCGGCTCTCCGACCGGTTCGTGGTGACCGGCCGGGAGATCGAGTGGCGCTCCCCCATCCTGCTGACGCCGTTCCTCCCTGATGGCACGATCGATGCCCCGAAGCTGTCCGACGCCGTGCGGGACTGGTATGAGCAGGCCGGACTGACCAGGGCAGAGGTGGACACGGGGGCGGTCATCCTCACCGGCGAGGCGATGAAGCGCAAGAACGCGCAGCTGATCGACGAGCTGTTCGCGAGCGAGTCGGGCAAGTTCGTCTGCGCCACGGCCGGGCACCGGCTGGAGAGCATCCTGGCGGCGAATGGTTCCGGCGCCACGGCGCTGTCCGGAGCCAGGCACGCGTGCGCCCTGCATGTCGACATCGGCGGCGGCACCACCAAGTTCGCGCTCCTCGACAACGGGGAGATCCGCAGCGTCTCGGCGATCGCCATCGGGGGACGGCTGATCGCGCAGGACGCGGCCGGCTCCTGGACCCAGGTGGCAAGACCGGCCAGGATGGTGGCTGCGGAACTGGGCATCGACGTCACCCCGGCGGCCCTGGCCGACGAGCACGCGCGGGCGGCGATCGCGGCCCGCATGGCCAGCCTCGTCGTCGCCGAAATCGCAGCCGAGCCCGCCGGCGCGCTCGGGCTGTCACTGCGGCTCACCGAGCCGCTGCAGCGCACCGCGGCGCCGGAGTACGTCACGTTCTCCGGAGGAGTCGCGGAGTACATGTCCGGCCGCGGCGCCAAGGACTACGGGGACACCGCGCGGGCCCTCGCGGCCGAGGTCTCGGGGCAACTCGCGGCGCGTGGCCTGTTGCCTGCCGAGCTGGCGGCTCAGGGCATCCGGGCGACGGTCATTGGCGCGTCCCAGTTCAGCGTCCAGGTGAGCGGCAAAACAACGCACCTGAGCGGGCAGCACGTGCTCCCCGTGCGCAGCATCCCGGTGCTTCGCCTCAGCAGCCTGGTTCCCGAGGACACCGACCCGGAAGGGATCGCCGGGAAGATCCTCGACAGTGCCAGGCGCCACGACATTGACATGTCGCGCCCGGTGGCGCTGTCTTTCTCCTGGCCGGGCCGCGCCTCCTACCAGCGGCTGGCGGCATTGGCGCGAGCGGTCGTCATAGCCGCCGACGCCGGCCCCGGCCCCGGCCCCGGCCAGGACAGTGCGCCCCTCGTCCTGGTGGTAGACGCCGATGTCGCTCACTCGCTGGGAGCCATCCTCAAAGAGGAGGCGGGACTGCAGCGCGACCTGATCGTGCTGGACGGGATCGAGCTCGCCGACCTCGACTTCCTTGACGTCGGGCAGTACCTCAATCCGCCGGGCGTGGTGCCCGTCGTCATCAAGTCGCTGCTATTCGCGGGCCCGGAGCACTGAGCCGCCCTGCCCGTCGAGCAGGCAGGAAACCATCGAGGGGAAGGAGAACCAGCCTATGAACGGCGATCCGGCCGCTCCAACGAGGCGCACGAAGTACGACGAGCTCACCGGACCCGCGCTCGACTCGAGGCTGTGGGAGCCGCTGAGCTTCGGCCCTCTCGTTGCTCTCGAACCCGAGGCACGGACCACCGTCGAGGACGGGGTCCTCACCGTCGATATCCCCGAGTTCACCAACAGCAACCCGGATGTTCAGGGCATCGACAACTCCAAGCACGTGGTCCTCTCGACGCAGGGATTCCGCCTCCCCGAGGACGGCGTCGCGCGCTTCTCCGTCGATCTCCGCGCCGAGATCACCGGCGACGGATCCGGCGACTACCGCCAGGGCGTCGCGGCGTTCATCGTGATCGACTCGACCGGCGGGACGCACATGGTCTTCGACATCCTCTCGATGGGCGATCGGTTCTTCGCGGAGCACGAGGTCCTGGCGATGCCCGGCCAGGAGAATCCATTCACCCGCATGATCGAAGACCCCTTCTTCTCCGGACGGGCAGGAGGCCGCCCAGATCCGGACTTCCGCCACTGCTCGATCGAGATCGACCGATCACGTGAGAACGTCACCTGGAAGATCGACGACAAGATCTTGCACGAGGCCGCCGACCTGCACGGCCTGCCCGAAGAAGTGCACCTGGGTTTCGGGATCTTCACCCTGGTACCCCTGGCCGAGGGCAAGGGCTCCAACCACGGCCAAGGCGCGCGCGCATCCTGGCGCGACTTTGAGTACGGCCGGCCCGGAGAGCCCGGGTAGGGGGCTCTTGGCATGATGGTCCCGCTGGGCTGCCCGGCGTGACCGTTTGCTCCCAGTCCCCGGCCAGGGATGACATGCTTGTTGGCCGTGCAGGGACTTCCCCCGGCGTGGAGAACATGGATGCCGGCGGCCTGAGCTTTTACCGCCGGCTCTTTGCCGTTCCTGGTTCGGCCAGGCTTGCGGTGGCCGATCTGTGTGCGCGCCTTCCGCAGGGCATGCTCAGCCTGACGGTGCTGCTGGTGGCGGCCGAGCATGCCTCCATGCGGGTAGCGGGGCTGGCCCTGGCGGGCCACAGCATGGGCCTGGCTGCGACGGCCCCGGTGCGAGGCCGGCTGGCGGACCGGTACGGGGTGGCGCGGACGGCCGGGTTTTGCTGGGGCGGGTGGGTTCTGGCCGCGCTGGGGCTGCTGGCCGCCTCCGCCGCCCGCCAGCCAGCCGTGGTGCTGGTTGCGGTGGCGGCCGCGACAGGCTGCGTGATGCCGCCGCTGAGCCCGGGGCTGCGCAGCATCTGGTCGTTTCATGCCCCCGCCCGGTTGGTGCAGACGGCGTTTGCGCTGGATGCCGCCGTGTTCGATCTGGCCTACATCACCGGCCCGGTCATCGCCAGTTCGCTGGCGGTCGGGGTTGCGCCCGCAGCGGCCCTGGCCCTGATGCTGGCCCTGACCGGAGCCGCGCTCGCCGTGATCGGCGGACGGTTCCGGGAGCATCCGGCCCCCGCCGTGCGCACGGCCGGCCTGGGACCACTGCGCTCAGGAGCGCTGCGGCGACTGCTGGTCACGGCGGCACTGACCAACGTGGCACTTGCGGCCACCGAAGTTGCGCTGACTGCGTCCATGCGGCTGCACCACACGCTGTGGGCCATAGGACCGCTGCTGGCAGAACTATCGGCCGGGAGCATTCTCGGAAGCCTGCTGCTGGGCACCCGCGCCCCCGCGGCCTCGGCCCGGCAGCGCCTGCCCCGGTTCCTGACCGGGTACACCATCGGTCTGGCTGCACTCACCGCTGCCTCGTTGGCTGCCCCCGCGCTGGCGGTTGCCACGCCGCTGGCGGGCTTGTTCCTTGGGCCTACGCTGGCCACACTGTTCACCTCGGCCGCCAGCGCCGTGCCGCACGGCAACGGCACCGAGGCGCAAGCGTGGCTCAATTCGATCATGAACGGCGGCGCGGCGGGCGGCGCCGCCCTGGCCGGGCTGCTGGCCAGCCAGCCAATCGCAGGCCTGGCCCTCGCCGCCGGGGCAGCGGCCCTCGCCACATCGACAGCCGCCCTGCTGCGCCCAGCGATCGGACGCGGGCGTTGACCAGGGCCCTGGTCACGAGTAGCCGGAACGCGGCCCTGGAGCAACGCTCCCGGGACCGCTGCCCGGGCTGAGCCGCTCGCCCATGTCCCTCAGCACCTGGCTCTCAGTGTCCGAACAACTCCCGTCTTACTTCTAAAAAGCCGATAAAACTCCGGTATCTGATCGGTATATTGCGCGGCATGGTTCTGCCAAGGACCTGCCGGCCCGCGGCATCAAGGTCAACTGCGTGAGCCCCGAGCGGACGCAGACCCCGTGACGCTGTATGCCTTAGGTGCGAAGCGACCTGGCACCCCTGCGGAGCCGCCGGTACAAGCGCGCCGCCCTGCCTCCGCCGGTCTTCGCCATGGGCGCGCCCGAAGCTCCGGTGGCCGATCCGCCTGCCCGCGCCAGCTTCCGGCGTTCTTGCACGCGAGCTGCCCGGATGCTGGAGCGGGCGAACAACTCGGCGTTCTGGTAGTGGCTCGAATAGCGGTCCCGAAGCTCACCGAGCGAGGCCTGCGCCTCCTCCGGCCCCTCTCCCCGGGCGAGGCGGTCGAGCGCGTCGTATGTTGCCTGCGCGAGCGCCTGGACATCGCCGGGCAGCTCCAGGGCGGACCAGTCGGCAGCGGCCCGCCGGAGCGATACGTCGACCAACTCGCCGGCGTACCGCAGCCGCTCCTCGGGCACCGGACCGGCCAGCGGGATGGCCAGCTGCTGCTCCGCGACCGCCAGCGCGGATCGCCAGTCGCTCAGGAGGTCGTCGTACCGGACGATCGCGCGGCCCAGGGCGCGGGTTCGCTCCTCGGTGCCCAGCATCATGTTCAGCCAGCCCGCTGTGAGGGTAACGGCGCTGGTCGACGTGCCGTAGGCCATCTCGCGGCTCCTAATGGACTCTGCCGGATGCCGGAGCATGGTCACGACCGAGACGTTCGCGCCGAGCTCTTCGGCAGTTCGCAGATAAAGCTCGAGGAACCAGGCCAGCCGAGGGTCCTTCACGACCACCCTGCCGGCAACCGAGAACTGCTCCTCCAGCCACTCGCGCAGGCGTCGCCTCGGGCGCTCCTGAGCTGCCACCTTCCCCGTCGCGGTCCACGCCCAAGGGCGGCCGTCCTGCGAGGCGACGTTCTGTGACCTCAGTAGCTCCTTGTGGAAGTCCACGGCCCACCGAGGCTCACCGAAGCCCACCGGGTTGGAGCCGTCCGGCTGCACCTCGGGGAGCGGGATGTGGAAGCCGAGGCGGCCCATGAGGCCGGCGAAGAGGCTGGTGCCGCTCCTCCCGGACCCGGCGACGAGGAGCAATGACCGACCACCGTCAGGAGCTTCTCCTGCGAAATTCATAAAGGGGACTGTTGCATGCACCGTGTGTTGCGGGCAACGCAGCGCCGCATAGTGAGAGCGCTCGCTGGGCTGACCTCGATCGGCCAGATCCGTTCCTTCTCGCGAAACACCCTTGTCCGGTTGACGAGCCAGGTGCACCGCCGCGGGACCGTCCCGGGTCTGCTCTCCATCATCGTCCCGGTCTACGACGTCGAGGAGTACCTCGACGAGTGCCTGGTGACGCTTCGCTTTCAGCAGTACCCGAAGGTGGAGATCGTCGTGGTCGACGACGGGTCCCCGGACAACAGCTTCGCCATCGCGAGGCGGCACCAGCTTCGTGACCCCCGCATCCGCATCATCCGCCGGCCCAATGGCGGGCTGAGCGCGGCGCGCAATACCGGTGTCGCCGCCGCTCGCGGCGAGTTCCTGGCCTTCGCCGACTCCGACGACACGGTGCCCGTGGCGGGATACCGGGCCGCTGTGCAGAGCCTGAACGAGACCAGCTCGGACTTCGCCGTCCTGCCCTACCGGCGGATCAAGGGGGCGGTCATCCTCCCGGCCAGCCCCAAGGTCCAGGGCGTGCACCGGGAGACACGGCGGGCCATCACCATCGATGACTACCCGGAGATCCAGGCCAATGTGATCATGTGCTCCAAGATCTTCCGGCGTGACTTCTGGGACCGGCAGGGGCTCTCGTTCGCGGAGGGCGTCATCTACGAGGACCAGTTCGCATCGTCGGAGGTGTACGCCCGCGCCCGGGCGTTCGACGTGCTCACGGTGCCCGTCTACAACTGGCGGGTACGCGCCGGCTCCATTTCCAGGAACCAGCGGGAGCTCGCCAGTCTGCGTGCCTGGTTCGCCGCGGCCAACGAGTCCGTCCGGGTGCTGCAGCAAGCCGGTTCCTCCGCCGCGGTGGTCACCGAACGGGTCGTCCACCTGCTGGCGAACGCCATGCCTCAGTTCACCTCCCGGGTAGCCACGAGCGATCAGGGCTGCTGGGAGCTGCTCCGTGACGAACTCCCTGGGCTCGTGGACCAGCTCAGCCGAGAGCTGTACCTCTCGCGGGTCCCGGCTCGGCAGAAGGTTCTCAACCATCTGATCATGACGGACCAGCGGGCGGCAGCAGAGCAGTACATCCGGTCAGGAGGGCGCGGCATGCGCTCCACGCTCATGGGTGAGGAGGACGTCGGCCACGTTGCCTACCTGCCGTTCTGGCGCGACCCGGCGACGGCGGTCCCGGACGAGTGCTTCCGCATCTCCGATGACCAGGCTCGGGCCACGTGCTCAATCCGCCGCGTCCGGGTCCTGGGCCCTGCCACTGTCGAGATCGAGGCATGGGCGTTCATCCTGAACGTGGACATGTCGGACCGCGACCCCGAGGTCCGCGCCTATGCCCGGGCCCACGGGCACCAGGACGTGCCGCTGCCGGTGGAGCGGCGATTCGAGCAGGCCATTGACGAGTTGAACGTGCACGGCAGTGGCTACTGCGACTACCGTCATGGCGGCCTGGTCATCACCGTCGACACCAGCGCGCTGGGGGCGGGGACCTGGAAGGTCTGGCTGGAGCTGACGGCAGGGCCGCTTTCCCGCTCCATCGTGGCCGGCAACCCCTGGGCGTTTGGCTCGGGGATGCTCCGGCAGCCGGTCGCCGCCGGCGAAGGGCGGGCCGCGGTGGTGTCAGCGGAGCACCGGGGGCACTTGCTCCTGGAGGTCTTCGACCAAGCTCTGGTGGCCGAGCGAGCGGTGGTGGCGGACGGCGAGGTCCGCCTGCGGCTCAGAGGCCCGGTGCCGCAGCACATCAGGCTGCTGTCGCCCGGCCGGAAGCCGGTTCCGGGCCGTCAGGGAACTGCCACTTCTGACGGGGTGTGGACTGCCGCCTTCCCGGTCCCGCCGGCCGGCCATGGCAATGGGAAAGCTGCTACTTGCTGGGAGGTCCAGGCCACGAGCCTGGGGGGGAAGGTCCCGGTCCGGTTCGGGCCGGCCATTCCCTGGGTGCAGCAGCAAGGTGGGCTGCTCACCTGGCGTGCCGGGGTGAACCAGGATGGTGAACTCGAACTCTGGGCCCACCAGCGGTCAGCACACATCCTCGGGGCGGACATCAGCGACTCGGGCATCACCTTGCAGCTGCGCACGCACGGGCTTGATATCGCTGACTTCCAGGCAGTCCTCGAATCGAGCGGGGGGACGTCGTACGCCGCCGTCGAGGACGGCCCCGACGGCGCCACCGTCAGCCTGCCCTTTTTCGCGGAACGCTGGGGCGAAGCCGCCCAGCTGCTGCCGTCGGGCACCTACCGCTTCTTCCTGGTGCACCGGGAAACGGGAGAGTCCGTCGTACCGCTCGCTGGACCGGGATTCCTCGACGAGCTGCCGCAGGACGTGCTCACTCCCCACGCACGGGTTCGGCTGCGGCTCCGCCAGGGGGAGAGTGCGGTCAGCGTGGTGATCTCCGGCCCGGTTCCGGTCTCAGATCGCGGCACCCGCAACCAGCTTCGGCTGCAGCAGCTTGCCAACCAGGGCAAGGCCGACGAGCCTGCTGTCTTCTTCCGCAGCCTCTACGGCGAGGCTGCCAACGACAGCGGTCTGGCTATCCACCGTGAGCTGAGGCGGAGGAACACCGCTCTTACCCTGTACTGGTCGGTCCAGGACCTTGCCGTGCCCGTGCCGGAGGGTGCTGTGCCAGTGGTCGAGGAGACCGCGGAGTGGCACCAGCGGCTCGGATCGGCCCAGTATGTCGTGCTGAACGTGCACCAGCCCGACTGGTACCGGAAACCACCCGGGCAGGTGATGGTGCAGACCTACCACGGCTATCCCTACAAGGGGATGGGCAAGGCATGGTGGGAGTTCACCGACATGCTCGACAAGCGGATCGCCTCCTACCTCGACCGTGCCGCCGTCTGGGACTACCTGGTGTCGCCGGCCTCATACGCCACGCCGGCGCTGCTGACGGCCTTCTTCACGCCCGAGGCCGCGAGCAAGGTCGCGGTGATCGAGTCCGGCTATCCCCGCAACGACATCCTCCTGTCGGGCGAGGGCAGCAAGGTGAGGGACAGGATCAGGGCAGTCCTCGACATTGACGAGGGCCAGAAGGCGGTGCTCTATGCTCCTACCTTCCGTGACCACCTCAGCACGGACGGTATGACCGCCGTGGTCGGCGAACTCTTCGACACGCAGGCAGCCGCCGAGGCTCTCGGCCCGGACTACGTTCTCCTGGTGCGCGGGCACGCCTTCCATGCCCGGGGGAACGCGGCGCGTGTGAGCGGTGGGAACATCCGCGATGTCACGTACTACCACGACGTCATGGAGCTCTGCCTCGCTTCCGACGCCGCCGTACTTGACTACTCCTCCTTGCGATTCGACTACGCGCTCATGCGGAAGCCGATGATCTTCCATGTCCCGGACAAGGAGACCTATCACGCCATGCGCCCGGCGATCATGCCGTACGGCCCTACGGCGCCCGGACCCCACGTCCGCTCGACCGAGGAGGCGGTCGCCGCCCTCCGGGACCTGGACGGTGTGGCCAGCCGCTACCGCTCCGCCGTCGAGACCTTCATCTCCACTTACCTGGACCTCGAGGACGGACATGCCTCCGAGCGGGTCGTGGACACCGTGTTCGGCCCGTTGCGCTCCGCACCATCCGCGACCTAGTCGCGCGCACCCGGTCCGGCTGGAAGGCCACGGGCGGGTCCGGTCACCCCGGATGCACCCGGGCCTTCAGCAGGCCGGCAACATCGGCCAGTGCCATCTGGGTGCGCCCGTGAACGCGTGGGTTGAGCAGCACGGTGCCGTCGAAGTCACCCGCCGACGCGAAGATCGCTACCGGCACGGTCAGCGCCTGGAAGAAGCCGAAGAGCGGCCGCATGGCGTGTTCGAGCATGAGCGCGTGGCGGTCTCCCCCACCGGTCGCCGCGAGCAGGACGAGCTTGTTGGTCAGGGCGTACTGCCCGACGAGGTCGAAGAAGTGCTTGAACATGCCGGGGTAGGAGCCGTGCGAGACCGGCGTCGCCGCGATCAGCAGATCGGCTTGCTCGGCCCGCTGGAGTGCTGCCTCGACTTCTTCGGTGACGTCGTCGCGCCCGGTCGCGCCGGTGAATCCCGGTCCCAGGCGGTAGACGTCGATCCGGGAGGCCTCGAAGGGGACAATCTCCCCCAGGGCCGACAGGATGACGTCGACCAGTCCCATGGTCTTGGACTGCTGGTTCGGGCTGCCGTTGACCACGACGACGCGGAGGACCGTTCCGGCGGCCGATGCAGCAGGCGCGGCGCCATCCAGAACTGGGGCAGTCATGCCGCCGCCACCACGCGCCCAGCGACCTCGCGCCGTACGACTGGCGCGACATCGGTGCCGAGCCGCTCGATCGCTTCGAGGTGCTCCTGCTGCGGCATCCCGCCGAAGCCGATGTGGATGATGGCGCGGGTCAGTCCATAAAGCTCGTGATAGGCGAGCAGCTTGTCGATGATCTCCTGCGAGCTGCCTACCAGCAGGCCGGACCCGGGTGAGGACTGCGCGTCGAATACCGGCCGCGAAAGCGCGAACCCGGCGCCGCGCTGATGGTTGTTCTCCATCATCCCTTGCGCGAAGTAGGGGTACATCACATCCCGCGCATGCTGGCTGGACCGCCCCACGAATCCGTGTGCGTTGATGCTGACCGGCAGCGCCTGGGCGTCGTAGCCCGCCTTGGCAGCGGCCGCGCGGTACAACTGGACCGTCTGCTCGTGGAAGGTGATCGGCCCGAGCAGCAGTCCCAGCGCCATCGGCAGGCCCAGCCGGCCGGTGCTGATCGCGGATGCCGGGGAGCCGCCGACTCCTACCCAGACCGGGATCGTGGTGCCGTCGGCGCGGGGCGCGATATCGGCGTCAACCAGGGGCGCGCGGAAGCGCCCGTTCCAGGTGAGCGGGTTCTGCTCGCGGATCTTGAGCAGCAGGTCAAGCTTTTCCCGGAACAGGTCGGCGTAGTCCTGCAGGTCGTACCCGAACAGGGGGAAGGACTCGGTGTAGGAGCCGCGCCCGGCGATGATCTCGGCCCGCCCGGCCGACAGCAGGTCTATGGTCGCGAACTGCTCCCACACCCGCACCGGATCCTCCGAGCTGAGGACCGTGACCGAGCTCGTCAGCCGGATCCGCTCGGTCACCGCCGCCGCGGCGGCCAGCAGTATCGACGGTGCCGACCCGACGAAGTCGCTGCGGTGGTGCTCCCCCACTCCGAACACGTCAAGGCCCACCTGGTCGGCGGCACGTGCCTGCTCGATCGTGTCGCGGACACGCTGCCGCGGTGACGGGCGAGCACCGGTGGCCGGGTCCTTGGTGACTTCCCCGAATGTCATGACCCCGATCTCGAACGCCATCTTGACACCTCCGTTGCCTCAGTGGGATGCGCGGTGTTATCCATGATAATTTGTCTGCGCAGACAAATATTCCGTCGAGGCAGGAGTTGCTGATGGACGCTGGCGCCGGGACCCGCCCAGCCTGGAATCTGCCTGCGCAGGCAACTGCCGAGCTGGTACGGGGTGATGCCGCCGGATACGCTGCCGTTCATGCCGACTGACCGCCTGCGGGACATCGAGATGCAAGCCTGGCGCGGGTTCCTGGAGACTCACGAGCGGCTCTGGCGTGCCATAGCGGCGGGCCTCGCCCCGCTGAACGTGAGCATGGCCGAGTACAGCGTGCTCGCCCTGCTCGGCGAGACGGGGACAAAGGGCATGCGCATGTCCGATCTCGCCGAACGGCGCCTGATGTCCAGCGGCGGGTTCACCCGCCTCGCCGACCGGCTCGAAACGCGCGGGCTGATCGAACGGCGGCGGTCCCCCGCCGATGGCCGCAGCGTGGAGGCCGTCTTGACCAGGGACGGCAGGATGCTGCTGCGCAGAGCCTGGCGCCAGCAGCTAGGCGACCTGCGCACGTTCTTCTTCGCCCGGCTCACCGACGACGACCTCCGCTGCCTCGCCGCCGTGTGGTCCCGCCTGGCCCCCGCCGCCGGCGCGATCGCAGCGGATTACCCGGAGCCCGGCGGAGGAAATGCCCTGGTTCGCCAGCCATGATCGGAAGGGGCTGGGCGCTGCCGATCATCGATCGGCAGCGGCACCAACAATCGACTACACTGTAGTCATGAGCAAGCGTGCTGCAACGCCAGTCAGGTTCGACACTGCGGTGGCGGAACGACTCTCTTCCTTCGTCGCCGCCAACCCCGGCATGTCTCTCTCGTCGGCGGCGAACCGGCTGGTCGATGAAGCGCTGAGAATGAGCGAGCATCCTGGGATCGTGTTCCGGCCAGGACCCACGGGGCGCCGTGCGGGCCTGGTCGCCGGCCCTGACGTGTGGGAAGTCGTCCGCGCCGTCAGGTCGGCCCGCGCACACGAACCGGATATGACCGAGGACAGCCTGCTCACCTTGGTGGCCGGCAACACCGGCGTCCCGGTCCGCCTCATCCGGGTCGCAGTCCGCTACTGGGCTTCCTATCCCGGGGACATCGACGCCGAAATCTCTGCCGCATCGGCAGCCGAGGAGGCGGCCGAAGACACCTGGCGGCGCGAACGCGAGCTGCTCGCCGGGTGAGAGATGACGAGCTTGCTGCTGGACGAGATGTTCTCAGGCGCAATCGCCGATCAACTGCGTGCCAAAGGCCATGACGTCATCGCCGTTGTAGCTGATCCCGCCCTCGTCGGGCTCTCAGACGATCAGATCCTGGCCCACGCGACCGAGACTGGACGTGCCCTCGTCACTGCCAACATCAAAGACTTCATGCCCCTGGATGCCCGTTACCGCGCCGCAAACCAGACCCACGCAGGGCTGATCCTGGTCTCCACCAAGACCTTCCACCAGGACCGCAACTTCACCCCCGCCATCACGAGCGCGCTATCGGCCCTCATCGACAAACCCGGCCAGATCCAGCGCGGCCGAGTCCTATTCCTCCCGCACAGGTAGTCACCCGCCAAGCCGGCCGTGGTGAACGAGCCGATGAACTCCGTCCGGCAGCGGGCTGCCTCCCGGGGGCGCGGGTGGGCTGCCCACAGAGGGCTACGAGCACGAGCTGGTAGAGGTCTTGCAGGTCACGTAGCAGCCCGGCCGGCCCTTGGCGGGCGGCGACGAGCCCAGCGGGGCGCAGTTGGTCGGGTTCTGCCTGCCGGCGATCGGCGTAGCGGCTGGCGATGGGCGCGAGTGCATGCGCGTGACCGGTCCGTGCCCAGCACCAACATGAACCGGCTCCCGTTCGCCCGGGAAGTACCAGCGCCTGGCACTGCTGCGATGAGCGCCGCCGTCAGGGGTACATACCGTCTCGCGTGAATCATCCCGCAGTGCGGGTGGTGACCTGGCCTGCGGGGAACGGGGCGAGTCCGCCGCGGCGGGCAGACCGGGAACCCTGGGGAAGGGATAAACCATGGGAGTGCTGGACAGGGTTGGCAGGGCCGTCAGGCGCATCGAGACCGCGGAGGCGCTGGACCGGGTCGGCACGCCGCTGGCCACGGCCATCTCCTGGGCCACGCGCCCGGCACCGGTCAAGAATGCCCTGTCGGGCACCTGGCTCGGGCACCCGTTGCACCCGCTGCTGACCGACGTCCCGATCGGCAACTGGATCGCGGCCGCCGCGCTGGATCTCACCGGCTCCAGGGTCAGCCCGGCCGCGGCTCGCCGGCTGGTCGGGTTCGGAACCCTGGCCGCCGTCCCGGCCGCGATGGCCGGCGCGTCCGACTGGGCCGATACCTATGGGCCCGAGCAGCGCGACGGCCTGGTCCACGCGCTGGCGAACCTGACTGCGGTGTCCCTGCAGGCGGCCTCCTACCTCGCCCGGCGCCGCGGCAAGACCACGGCCGGCATCGCACTCAGCGCCGGCGGGCTGGCGCTGACGACCGCGGCCGCCTACCTGGGCGGCCACCTGACCCTCGTCCGCGGGACTGGCGTTAATCACGCCGCTTTCCAGGAGCCGGTCACCGAGTGGACCGATGTCGGGGCCGTTGCCGACCTGCCCCAGGATAAGCCGGTGGCGGCGACAGCCGCGGGCGTGGCTGTGGTGATCGTCCGCCGGGACAAGGAGGTCTATGCGCTGTCTGGCACCTGCGTGCACGCGGGCGGACCGCTCGCCGAGGGAAGCCTGGCCGACGGCTCGCTGCGCTGCCCATGGCATGGCAGCGTCTTCCGGCTCTCCGACGGCAAGGCACTCCGCGGGCCGGCTGCGACCGCCGAGCCGGCCTGGCAGGTGCGGCTGGCAAACGGGCGGGTGCAGGTCCGTTCTACGGAGGGCTGAGTCAGTACATCTAGGGACTGAGATCCTCAAGCAGAGCGTCGAGCGTGAGTTCCTCCTCGATGCGGACGTTGCGGTGGCGCATGGCGGCGGCGAGTTCCGGGTCCCATGGCGTCGCGGCCGGCTCGCCAGCCAGTGGTGCGGGTAGCCGCGCCGCCGACACCGCAGCTTCGTAGGCCTGGCAGTCGTACCGCCACGGCCGCCAGCTCACCCGCTGCCGCACGGTAGCGGCGATCCGGGCGCCGCCCCAGTCGAAGTCGCCGTGATAGCCGAACTCGGCACCGTCCGCGGCGAGTAGCTCGAGCAGCCGCCAGGCGGCGGCGGATGGCTGGCCGCCGACGCAGACCAGCGGCTGGCATCTGGCGCCGAGCTGCTCAGCGGCGGCGGCGACCACCACCGGGTTCTCGCAGATCCGTACCCGAGCGACGCACAGCGGCTGGTCATGGCAGCGGAGCTGGCGGAGGGTGAGCATGGTCGGCTGTCCGGCATCGTGGCATGAGGCGAGGGTCCGGCCGAGGGCGGTGTGCAGATCGCCGGGGAGGCCGATGCTGAGCACGAGCGAGGAGAGCTCGTCGAGGTGAACTCCGACGGCGGCCCAGGCGGCTCGACGGGATTCGGCAGCTCCCTCACCGGCGAAGGGCAGGCCGGCGAGCGCGCGGACGGCAGACAGCACGAGGGTGGCGACGGGGCGTCCGTCGTCGAGGGCGTGGGCATCGCCGCAGGATTCGGCGGCGAGCCGGCCGATGGGGACACCGGGCGAGGGTAGCCGCGGGAGCACGGCCGCGACCTGCGCCAGGAGCAGCCGCGCGTGGTCGGGTTCGGGAGCGAGGCGGCGCACCACGCCGGTCGCGTCGAGCCAGCCGCGCCAGCGCGCGAGCTCGGCACGGCCATCCAGCGCGGCGTCCAGTGGCGCGAACGCGGCGGCCCAGGCCGTGGCCAGGGCCGCCCGTTCCCGGTCGCGATCCCGGAACGGTCCGGTCAGCCGCGTCACTGCCTCGGCGAGCCCGCCTGGAGCGACCCCGCTGTCGCGCAGTATTCGGTCGACCTCGGTCAGGGACACCGACAGCGACGCCCCGTACCGGGCTGCCCGGCCGGTCAGCCGCTCGACGGCGCGGCGCTGCTCGTCGGTGGCGTCGGTCAGGGTGACGGTGCCGGTCAGGGCACGGCCGGCTTCCAGCCGGTTCCGGGCCCGCTGCACGAGCCACACCACGGACTCGTCACCGAGCAGGCGGTGCAGCCTGGCGTCGGCCTCGGTGGATGTCGCTGTCACACCGGCACCCGGTCGGCCCGGCGCCGCTCCTGGCCGTCCCACCGCCACGGCGTGACGAGGACCGCGTCGACGCCGTCCCGCCGCGCGAGCTGGCAGATCCCCAGCCCTGGCACCTGCGGGTAGCAGCCCCACTCCCGCTCGCTGGTCATGACCACATCCATATCGAACGTGGCCAGCAGCCCGAGGCACTTCGCGCGGGAGTCGTCATCGACTCCGGCGAAGGCTTCGTCCAGCGCGATGAGCCGCGGCGCATGCGGGTTCCCGGCAGACTTGTAGTGTGCCGACGCCGCGGCGAACAGCGGCACGGAGGCGGCCAGTGCCCGCTCGCCGCCCGAGGCCGGGCCGACGGCGGGACGCCACTGCCCGTCGGAGTAACGCTGGATCACGAACTCATGCCACTTCCGGTAGTCGAGCGCGGCCGTCAGCGCCTCGGCCCAGCCGACCGCGGGGTTGCCGGCGTGCTCGGCGGCGATGCACCGCTGCAGGAACGCCCCCACGGCGGTGCGGTCGGCGGCAGACCACGCGTCGATGGTCTGGCGCAACTTGTGCCGGATCACCTCAAGTCCGTCCGGTGCGTCCCGCGCCTGCCGCCAGGTCAACCGCAGCTTCATCCCGGTCGACGTCGGCCGGGACTCCAGTTCCTCGTTCATCTGCCTGACCTCGGCCTCAGCCGCCGTCATCAGCTCGTGCAGCGTCCCCGCCACCTCATTGAGCAGGTGATTCTCAAGAATCTCCTGTTCCCTGGCGGACAGCAGCCGGGCCCGCTGCTCCGCTTCCTCGCCGAGGGCTGCGGCAAGCCCGGGAATGTCGTGAGTGCGGCCCTGGAACACCACGTCCACCACCATGATCCCGTCGCGCACCGTCAGCCCGGCCGAATGGCCGTGCCGGGCCATCGCGTCGGCCAGCAGCTTGTGTTCCTCGTTGACCTTTTGCTGCACTCGGCCCCACTGGCCGTCCGCGTCGTCGGTGTCCTCCAGTGCGGCGTTGACGGCCCGGGCGAGGAGGACGGCGGGAGTCGGCGGCCACGGCTCGGCCGGATCGGGGACCTCCAGTTCCGGCAGCGCGATCCGCAGCACTCCGCTCGCGGCGAACGACTGGAACTCCGCGACCGCGGCGTCGCGGACCCGGATCGCCTCATCGATCTCGGTGCGCAGCGTGTCCCGTTTCCCCTCGGCCTTGCCGCGGTCGCTGATCGCCTGCTGTTCAAGCTCGCGCGCCGCCCGCTCGTCGGAGTTGCGGCGTGCGGTATCCCTGTGGAGCTCGGCCAGTTTCCGGTTCAGCTCTTCGACCGCGGCACCGGCGGTCTCCAGTAGCGCCTCGTACAGCACCTGCGCGGCGGTTGCCCGCTCCCGAGCCATGGCCGCCAGCTCGGCGGCCTCGGTGAGGCGTTCCTGGGTCTCGGAGAGCTCCGCCTCGGCCTCGTCGGCGTGCCGCCGCGCGGTCTGGAACGCCTCCGCGGCGGGCCACAGCGCAGCGAGCGCCACCCGGTAGTCCCCCAGCCCCGTCCGGACGGCGGCTAGCTCCGCCGGGTCCGCGGGCAGCCGGGTATCGGTGGCGAAGTCGTCCGCTGCGACCTGGGCAGCCTCCAGCTCCTCCTGCCGTACGCCATGCGCGCGTTCCGCCCCGGCGCGCGAGCCCCGCAGCTCCTGGCGGCGCTTGCGCTGCTCGGCGGCCCTGGTGTGCGCCTCGCGCACCGCCGCATCCGGTGGCACCGTGCGATGCTCGGCGGCCAGCCGCTCCTTGCGACCATCGAGCTCGGCCAGTGCTGCGCCCAGCGCGGCGATCTCGTTGTCCAGCTCGGCCAGCTCGGCGGTCAGCCGGGCGATCCGTTCCCGGCGCGCCGTCTGTCGAGCGCCCTCTCCGATATGGCCGGCCGCGTCCTTGTGCCAGCTCCCGGCCAGCACCCCATTCGCCCAGCGCCCGTCGACGGCCACCCACGCGCCGCCGGTGCCCTCGCCCGCGCGGGCGCCTTCGCCCGTGCTATTGCCATCCGCCAGTCCGATCGCGGCCAGGGCGGCACGGACGGCAGCCTCCGGCAGGGCCGCGGCCTGCGGGTCGGCGGAGTTGACCGCCGGGACCAGCACGGTGTCGCAGGACGCCCCGGCGACCGGGTGCCGCCCGCTCGCCAGCACGACGTCGCCCGCGAGGAGGTCGCCGTCGGGAGTGAGCCAGGCGTCGAGTACACCCGCCGCCTCCAGCGCGGCCTCCAGGCCCGCTCGGTGCCCCTCGGGCACGCCGGGCGCGAAGTCGGTCACCTGCCACAGCGGCGCTCCCTGACGTGTGTCGCGGACCTGCGGATCCCTAGTGTGCGGTGCCGGCGGACCGTCGTGGCCCCCGGCTTCCAGGCGTCTGATCTCCGCCGTCAGCTCGGCCGCGGTCGCCGTGACAGCGTCCCTGCGGGCGGATAGCTGCGCGTGCTGGCGGCCCAGCGCGTCCACCGCGGCACGGGCCGCGTCGTCGACCACCCGCGGGGCCGGGTTGTCCCCGTCGCCGGCCGCCGCCCAGTCGGCGACCAGCGCGATCAGCTCGTCGGGGTCGTGGACCCGCAGCTCGGTGAGCCCGGCGAGATAGGCGCGGTAGGCGTCTGTTAGTTTCGCGGCCTGCGCGGCGGCGGTGTGCTCCGCCGCGGCGACCCGGTCGCTGGCCGCCTGGATCTCCGCGGTGAGCCGCTCCACCTCGGCTCGGGCCGCCTCGAGCGCCGACCGGCGGGCGGCGACCTCAGCGAGCAGACGCTCCAGCTCCCCGATCGCCGATGCCTTCTGGTCGATGATCTCCTGGGCGGAGCGCCGGGCCTGCGGCAGGTCCTCCTGCCAGCCCTCGGTAGCCGCGTGATGTCCCGGCACGCATCGGGCCGCCGCTGCAGCGGTGCCGGCGGCCTCTTGCGCGTCGCGAAGTCCAGCCTCGGCGGCCGACGCTCCCTGCGCGGCCTCGCTGGCCATAGTCGTGCGGCGGGTCAGTTCCGCAGTCAGCCGGCCGACGGCCTGCTCCCGTTCGTCGGCCATCTCGCCCTGCTGGCCAGCGTCCTCACGGCGGCGGTCCAGTTCCCGCGCGTCACGCATCGCCGGGTCCTGCGCCAGCGCCTCACGCCGCGCCTCCAGCCTGATCCGCTCACTATCGAGTTCTTCCAGCTCCCTTCTTGCCGCGCGCAGCTCCGCGTCCGATGCCTCGTAGGCCTCCTCCGCCGCGGTCAGGTCCCGGCCGAGCTGCTCGTACCTGCTGTGCGCCTGACGTGGCCCGGCCGCCTTGCGCTTGGCGGCGACGTTCGCGTACCGACGGTAGTGCCGCAGGAATTCCGTCGCGGCGGTGCGAGTCTCCTGCAGCGCCCGGAGCGCGTCGCGCTCCTCGTCCAGCCCGCGGAACGCCTCGGCCACCGTCTGCACCAAGCCCGGACTCAGCGGCGGCAGCGCCTCGGTGAGCGCACGCGACAGCAGCCTCTCGTCGGGCCTCTTGGACAACTGCGGCTGCCGGAGCTGGATGAGCAGGTTGATCAGCGCCGCATAGCGGTGCTCGCCGAGCCCGAACATCGCTTCGTCCACTGCCCGCCGGTAGTCGGCGGCCCGGTCGTACACCAGCCCGTGCGAGTCGATCTCCTCGCGCAGCTTTTCCCTGGTCAGCGGCACCCTGCTGGCGGGGAGCAGGTGGAGGCCCCCGCCCCCGCCGGCGCCGACGCGCTGGGTCGTAACGAAGAACCAGTGGCGCGCGATGCCGCGGCCGGCGACGGCCTTGAGGCCACAGCCGATGGTGCGGAACTCGGTGGTCCCGTCGGGGGCGCGACGACCGAACTCGAGCCAGGCGTACCCGAGGCGTTCTGGATGTGGGTGCTTACCGCCGAGCAGCAGGTTCCACTCCATCTTCTTCTGCCGGTCGCCGTCCGGCTCGACCCGGTGCGGCGCGAGTTCCCCGTCCAGCAGGAACGGCAGCGTCAGCGCGAGCACCTTGGACTTGCCGGTGCCGTTGTTGCCGCGCAACAGCAGCCGGCCGTCATGGAACCAGAACTCCTCGGCGTCGTAGTAGAACATGTCGATCAGTCCGGCCCGCAACGGCTTCCATCGGTCAGAAGAGGGCTCTGGCAGCATCGGCTGTCGCCTTTCCCGGTTCGCGGATGGTCGGCTGGACCAGGGCGAAGCGCGCGATCGCAGGCCGGCTGCGAACGACCGGCCCGGCCACCTCGGCCAGCCGCAGTGCGGACAGCTTCTCCAGCGCGGTCGTGAGCAGCTCCGCCTCCGCGCCCGGCTCGGTCACCCCCTTGCGCCAGTAGCTGGCGTGCTCGGCGGCGGCCCGCCGCACGAAGGCGTGCAGCTCGTCGATTGTCGCCTGTTCCCGGCGGGCCAGGTGCTCGGCGACCAGCAGCGTGACATGCCCGTCGGTGCGCTGCTCTGGCATCCGCACGTCGGTCAGCTCGTCGTCCGGATCCACCATGGCGATCCCCTCGGCACGCATCTCGGCGAAGAGCCCGGTGGCGTCGGCGATCCGCCGGGTGATCGCATGCCGCTGGGACAGCAGGTAGGCGCGTTCATCGTCATCGAGTTCGTCGTAATACACGACGGGGTCGTCAAGCAGCCGCCGGGTCAGCCGCCGGCGGAACTCCTGATTGCGCAGTTCGTCGGTATCGGCGACCGGCGGGCTGGGCAGTTCCGGGAGGCGGCCTGAGGACGTCGTTGCGGTCGCGGTGGAGGGCCCGCGGGAGCCGGACAGCAACACGCCCAGCACCGGCCTGCGCACGTCATACAGCACGTCGGCCCCGGCCGACAGGTACGCGTCCTCATCCCCGGCGACCCGGCTCAGCACGCCCCAGCCGAGCAGCAGGCGCACGACCGCTACCAGGTCGGACCGGTCGGCCCGGCTGTCCAGGGTCAAGGTAAACCCCGTCCAGGCCAGCTCCGGCTCGGCGGCGGCGGTGAGCATGTCATCGGCGAGGCTGCCGAGCGTGGTCTGCGCGTCGGCCCGGGCGAGCGCCGACAGGGCCAGGCACAAGGTGACGTACCGGCGCCGACCGAATGGCTCCTTGTTGTTCCCGCGCGCGGGGTGAGTAGCGTCCGAGGGCACCGTGGCGGTCTTGAACAGCCGGGCCGTCTCCGAGTCCGCGGCCAGGCGCCATCCGGTCTCGCGGTTCAGCCACTCTCGCAGTTCCGTCAGGTGTCGCCTGACGAGGACGAGCGCCTCGCCGTCGCTGTCGGCGACCAGCAACGGCCTGGCCAGCAGGGCGCGGAGCGCGGCGGCGCGCTGCGCCTGTTCCTCGGCCGGGATCATGACGGGGCCAGGTCCGTGATCTCGATGACGTGCTCCGGGCCCCTGAGAACGCCATCGGCGGTGCGGATCCTCGCCGTCCCGCCGTCCGGGACCAGCGACAGCCGGACCTCCAGCGTGCCGTCGCTCGTGACGGTCTTCACCTCGGTATCACCCGGCGCGCGGGCCGCCAGCGCGTCGCCGAGCAGCGCCAGGAACAGCCGGAACGCCCTGGGTTCCAGCACGTCGAGGCCGGACAGCAGCGCCGGCCCTGCGGTGGGGAGCTGCCGCCGGGCTGCGGCGGTCTCGGTCGCCTCGCGTTCCGCCTGCCTGCGCAGGAGCTCCCGCTCCGCCGACCGGTCCCGCACCTGGTTCGGCTTGCCGCGCCGCTCGTAGGCCCCGGTCTTCCTCAGTTGCGGGGAGATGCGGATGGGCGGTGCATCTCGCCACGCAGTCCCGGGTGGAAGGTCCTGCCAGGCATCGGTGGTATCGCTGGTAACGGACAGGTGCCGGGCTGGGCTCATGCCAAACGCCGCCCGCCACAGGCGGTGGGCGGCCTGGTCATCGGGGGCCTCGGCGAACCACCGGGCGAGCGCGCGGAAGTCCGCCGAGCGATCCGAACGTCCCGAGCGCCGCTCGTTGAGCAGGCCCACCGCGTCGATGAGCTGCTTGATCGCGGTAACGGCGGCCTGGCGCAGCAATCGGGCCTGCGAGGGATGCCCCGCGTCCCGCGACGTGAACCAGTCATCCAGCCCCCGCCACCGGTTCCGCCACCCGTCGAGCGCCCGTTTCTCCGCCATGCCCAGCGATTCGGCGGCGTCGCCGCCCTCGGGAACCGCGTCGGCCGCCTCCCGCCGCGCGCCGAGCTCGAGCAGCCGGTCGTGACCGGCAGCCTCCAGGTCCTTGAGCAGCAATGCGATCTGGGCGCCGCGGTTGGCCAGGTCCGCGATGAACCTGTTGATGTAGTCGATCAGCCGTTCCTTGTAGGCGAGGAAGCCGTCGACGTCCCCGTCCGAGAAGTCGATCGCGCGCCGCAACGCGGACATGAACGCCTGCGCGTTGTCCGCCAGTGAGGAGAACCGCTCCGCCACGGACAGCAGCAGCAGGTGGACCTTGGCCGGATCGGGATCGGGATCGGTGGCGAGAACGTGCAGCGACCGCAGCCGGTCGGCAATGTCGGCCAGGGCCACCGACTGCAGCTGCCCGCGCCGGCCGATGGCTTCCTCATAGAAGGCGATGGCCTGTTCGGCCGCCTGCCCGGCACCGGTGAGCTGGTACAGGCACCGCTTGCGGTGAAAGTCCTCCACCGTGGTAACCCGGCTGGTGTCGACATCCGCACGCAGGTTCCCCCAGATCACAAGCTGGTCCAGGGCCAAGGTGAGCTGCTCGTCGGCATCGATGCGCAGCTCAGCTGCGACGTCCTCGGGTCGCAGGTGCACGATGAAGCGTTCCTTCGCCCGCGCGAAGGTGCGCAGCAGGCTTCGGTAAAGGTCAGCGTTCGGGACGCCCAGGTGCGTAAACGGCTGTGGCTCGCCCTGGCCGTGCGCCGGCTGAGGGGGTCCGGTAACCACTCCTACATCCTGGCGCACCCTTCCGACAGAATGTCCGCAACCCGCCGCCGCCCATCAGCCGGCATCGATTGACCGCTGATCTCTCCCCCGCCGTAGCTCCACGCTGATTCGGGGGTTGGGGCCAGGTGCGCCTGGCCTGGTCTTCGGCGGAGGTGGTCGATGCGGACCTTTCATGGTTCGTCGCTGGAGCGGACGGCCCTGATCCGCCCACGCGGGGCTGACCCAGATCTACACGGCGGTGTTGTGCTCAGCGGCTTCAGCACCGAGGACTCCAGGAGATCGTCAGAACCGCACAGGCAGCTCAGCCGGCCCTGCCGGAACCCGGTGGCGGTGTCACAGCCCCGTAGCCTCTGCCGCCTTTAGTCTTGCATCGGGACGCCCCGGGTATGCAATTATATCGTGTAACGATATAATTTTGCACGTGTGCTGCAACGAGGGCGCCTGGGCATGGCCGCGGATCCATGCCGGGCGGTCGGGCGCGCCGGCCGCGGACGGCGTTCATGGCGGGGGCCGCGGAGAGCCGCTCACGCTGGTCGTCATGGGCGGCTCGCTCGCCGCCGGGCCCGGCGCCGATCAGCCCGGCCGGACACCGGGGACATCGCTGGCAGCGGGGGTAGCCTGCGCGGCAGGCCGGCCGGTCCGGTTGCAGACGGTGGCGCGCAGCGGGGTCCGCACCCGTGACCTTCCGGTTCAGCTCGAGGTGGCGAGAGAAGCCCTTCCGGCAGCCGCGGTGATCGTCGTCGGCGGCAACGACATTACGCAATGACACGGCGCACGGCCGCTCAGGCGGCAGCCAGGGTCGCGGCCGGCGCCGTGCCGAGCCTGTGGCTGGCCTGCAGCATGGTGACCACCGGAGAGCTGGAGCCATCCCCCCGGGACGTCAGTGCCGGCGCGGCCGGGGGAGCTGGCAGCGGCGGCCTGTCGCGCCAGCAGCGCAACGACCACCCTGGAACGGCGCGGCCGATCGCCAAGAAGGGATGGCAGGCAGCTGCCGCCTGCCGGTCGGCGGACCCCGATTTGTTCTTCCCCAGCTCGGCTTCCGGCAAGGCCACCGAACAGGTTTGGCAGGCAAAGGCAATCTGCGCGCGCTGCCGGGTCCGGCGCCAATGCCTGGCGTTCGCGCTCCGGACCGGCCAGGCCTACGGGATCTGGGGCGGCCTGACCGAACGGGAGCGCTACCAGGCGGCGAGAGCCTGCATGCAAAGTGGGCACCCGGGTGTAGCTGGCGATGAGCGACCCACCCAGCAGGAGCGACCACGCGAACCGGCAAGCACCGTGAACGTGCGGGCCGTAGCCAGTACCAGCAGGCCCGCCCGGCCCCCGGCTGCCCGGATCGGGCGAGGCGCGGCTGCCAGCACCGAAGAGCTGATTCGCCTGCAGGCGAGCGCCGCCCTGGCCGCCTGCGAGCAGATGACCGTAGCGGCGCAGCAGGTCTTGCGCGACAGCGTGGACCTGGCATCCCGCCTGCCGACGAGCGCAGGCTGGGAGCGAAGAGCCGCGGCGCAGGCGGAAATCTTCGACCTGCTGGCTGAGGTGACCGACAACCGGGCAGCGGCCGCTGTGCTCAGGGGCGCGGCCCGGCCAGTGCGCGACCTGATCCTCAGCGCCGGACCGGCCGCGAACGGGATGATCACCGGCTCGCGGCAGCGAATGCTCGCGTGCCTGCGGGCCGGGGACGCCAAAGCCGCCGCACTTGAACTGGAACAGCACCTCCGGGCTCTGCACTTCATGTCGCGGCTGGCCCGCCGCTAGCAGCCGCCACCACGGAGCTCGACGTCTGCGTCCTACTCGTCCAGGCTGCTCGTGGCGGGTGAGGGCGCCGGTGTCTACCGGTGGACGATCTCATGCTGCCAGCGTGCCGGCGGCTGGATATGCAACTGCCAGTAGTGCTCGGCGATGTCGTCCGGATCGAACGCTGTCCCGGGTGCGACCGGACCGGCAACGGTCACAGTGGCGATGTGCACGCCGGCCGGCCCATACTGCGCGCCGAGCAGGCCTGCCAGCGCCCGGAGGCCGGCTTTGCCGAGTGACAGGCTCGTATACCGGGGGTCCGGCTCGGGCATTCCGCCTGTGACAAGAAATGAGCCGCCGCCCCGCCGCGCCATCGCGGGCGCCGTGTGCGCGGCCGCGGTGATCGCGCCGACCACATTCACGGCCCACGCCTCCTGGTGGCGTTGCACGGACAGCTCACCAGGCACGTCGGCTTGGATGATCGCAGCGTTATAGACCACTGCTTGCGGGACCCCGAGTTCGTCGATGGCGGCATCCAGTGCAGCCCGCAACTCCGTCTCGCTGGCGCTGTCCGCGGTCAGGGGCAGCACAGGGACGCCGTGCGGGCCGAGCGTCCCGGCCACGGCCTGCACGGTCGCCGTGCTGCGGGCGATGAGGGCGACCGGCAGGCCTTCCTCGGCGAACCGGCTGGCCACCGCGCCGCCGATCCCCGGTCCTGCTCCGATCACTACTGCTGGCGGGATTCGCTGTGTCATGCCAGTCACGCTAAAGTCTCACATGATGTGAAGGTCAAGCCTGGGGAACGACATGCGGATCGGGGCTGTCGCACGCGCGGCCGGGGTAAGCGAGAGACTGCTGCGCTACTACGAGGAACAGGGGCTGCTCCAGCCAGAACGCCTGCCCAGCGGCTACCGTGACTACAGCGAGGCGGATGTCGCGACGGTGCGCAACATCCGCACACTGCTCGCCGCCGGCCTTCCCCTCCGCATCATCGCCGACGTGCTGCCCTGCATCTGCAACTACCACGAGCGCATCGTTCCGTCCTGCCCCGAGTTCATCGTCACCCTCCGCCGCGAACGCGCCCGCATCAACGCCGCCATCGATGAGCTCAAAACCTCGCAAAAGCTGCTCGACACGGTCCTCGACGCGGCACCCTCCGCGGTCGTGACAGCGTCCGACGACGTCTGGTCAGACGACATCCGCCGGGCGGTTAGCACGTCGTGATTGTGTGGAGTGGCCGTTCGAGGGCTTTCTGCTCGGCGACATTGGCGTCATTGGTGAGGGCCTTGATGCGGTACGCAGTCGTGTGGTCAAGGAGATAGTCCACGAGCAGCTCCTGCGCTGCGGTCCCGATCCCCTGCCCGCGATGCTCGGGCGCCACGCCGGCCCCGATCTCATACGCGACGCCGGCGGGAAACCCGCGGGGCTTCCAGGTGGCGATGCCGGCGACCGTGCCGTCGCCGCGCACGATCGCGACCGCTGAGGAGTCGCCGGAGATGTAGCCGGTGCGTGGTAGCGCAGGGCGGCGATGCTGGCAGTCCCAGCCAGCCGGATGGTCGTCTCTTCAGCCCGTCTCAGGCGTGTGGGCTCGGTTGTATGCCGCCTCTGAGATAGGCGAGGACGGCGAGGACCCGGCGGTTGGTGTCGTCGGTCTGGGGGAGGCGGAGCTTGGCAAAGATGTTGCCGACGTGCTTGCCGACAGCGGCCTCGGTGATAAAGAGCTTGCGGGCGACGGCGGCGTTGGAGTGGCCCTCGGCAATGAGGCCAAGCACCTCGCGCTCGCGGGGCGATAGGGAGGTCAGCGGGTCGCGCCGACGTCGCACGAACTGGCTGATCACCTGGGGGTCGACGGCGGTTCCGCCGACGGCAACCCGGCGCAGCGCAGCGATGAACTCCTCGACGTCGGCTACCCGGTCCTTGAGCAGGTAGCCGACACCGCGGCCGTCGCCTGAGTCGAGCAGGTCAGCGGCGTAGCGGTGCTGGACGTACTGGCTGAGCACGAGCACCGCGAGCCCGGGGTGAGCGCGGCGCAGGCTGACGGCGGCGCGCAGGCCCTCGTCGGTGAAGGTAGGGGGCATCCTGATGTCGGTGATCACCAGGTCAGGATGGTGCTCGGTGACAGCGGCTTCGAGCCCTTCGGCGTCACCGGTGACGGCGGCGACCCGGAAGCCGAATCGTTCGAGCAGGCCGGCGAGCCCTTCGCGAAGCAAGACCGCGTCCTCGGCCAGGACCACCCGGACGTCGTTCAGCTCTGGCTGCATGGGAGTTCCGCGCGCAGGAGGGTGGGACCGCCGCGCGGGCTTGATAGCAGCATCCGCCCCCCGGCCACGGCGACCCGGTCGGCCAGCCCGGTCAGACCGGTGCCGCGGGCTGGGTCGGCGCCACCGTGGCCGTTGTCGCTGATCTCGACGACCAGGAGCCTGTCGTGCCGCCGGGCGGTCACCGTGGCTCTGATGGCGCCGCTGTGCTTGGCGATATTGGAGAGCGCCTCGGCCGCCACGAAGTAGGCGGTGTTCTCGACCGGGCCCGGCAGCCGCCCGGCCACCGGGGCGTCAACGGTGACCGGGACCGGGGAGGAGTCAGCGAGCTCGGCAAGGGCCGCGGGCAGCCCGAGGTCGGAGAGGACCTGCGGCTGGATGCCGTGGATGAGCTCGCGCAGTTCAGCCATGAGCTGCTTGGCCTGCTCATGCGCGGCGGCGACGGCCCCGGCGGCCGGGGATCCGGGCGGCAGATCGAGCTGGGCCATGCCGAGCTGGAGGGTGAGGCTAACCAGCTTCTGCTGGGCGCCGTCATGCAGGTCGCGCTCGATGCGGCGGCGCTCGGCCTCGAACGCGCCGGCCAGCCGGGCGCGCGAGGCCGTCACCTCGGTCAGCTCGGCGCGCAGCTGCTCATCCGGCCCGCCGAGCAGTAGCGCACGGGCCGTGACCGCGTCCGCCCCGGCGACCAGCGTCACCAGGTAGCCCGCCGCGGGCAGCAGCACCAGGCCGGCGACCGCATACGGCAGCGCCTGCGGCACGGTGGCCAGGTGGCCGAACA